>NZ_CAWNYS010000117.1:0-8927 GCF_963878295.1 Aeromonas sp. HMWF014
GAGGCGCTGGGGCGCCCCATGCAACACGTAATTGGGACATAGCCAAAAAAAAGCCCTGAATCAACAGGGCCTTCTGGGAATGCGTTGCCGATCAAAACGGGATGTCGTCGTCGAAATCCATCGGCGGCTCGTTATATACCGGCGGTGCAGACTGGGGCTGCTGGGCCGGACGGCTGTATCCACCTTGCTGCGGCTGCATGTTCTGCTGCGGCGCGGCGGCAGGACGGGCCTGGTTCATTGGCTGCTGGGCGGGCATGCCTTGTTGTGGCTGACCCCAGTTGCCTTGGGGTTGGCCACCCATGTTCTGACCGGCGCCACCTTGCGGACGGCCACCCAGCATCTGCATCACGCCGCTGAAGCTGTCTACCAGCACCTCGGTGGTGTAGCGCTCCTGGCCGCTCTGATCCTGCCACTTGCGGGTCTGCAGTTTCCCTTCGACATAGACCTGGGAGCCCTTCTTCAGGTACTCGCCTGCCACTTCGGCCAGCTTGCCCATGAACACCACGCGGTGCCACTCGGTACGCTCTTTCTGTTCGCCGGTCTGCTTGTCGCGCCAGGTTTCAGAGGTGGCCAGGGTGATGTTGGTCACGGCACCGCCACTCGGCATGTAGCGCACTTCCGGGTCTTGTCCCAGGTTACCGATCAGAATGACTTTATTGATGCCTCGACTGGCCATAATCTCTCTTCCACCCTTTATATACCGGCCAGGCCATATGCCTGGACCAATTCAACATATCGTTTGTTTTCTGTCAGATAGGCAACATCGCTGGACGATACTGTCACTCAAGTGATGATTGCACCCGGTTCAGTCGGCCTGCTGGCCAAAGCCCCGCTTTCAGATTTTGCCCGCAATAGTAACAGTTGGCGCGAACGAGCGCACATCTTCCTGTCCGTTCAGCCTCAGCCAAGGCATAGACCGAAGGATTAACTTACACGAGGCCGACCTTGACCAGCAAGCGGGCAGGGACAGCAGGGTGTCCATGCCCATGGCGCGATCGCCGCAGGAATGCGGGTTTGCTTTGATGCGACACCCTGTGTCAGGCGTTGAGCCAGCATTTCACCCAAATGGGGGGAGGCAGCTAGTCCTTTGTATTGCTTAGGAAATTGGTGAGTTTCAAAGGAGGCACACTTGTGTCTAATACTTTTTTAATACTGCACCGTTCGAGGGGCTTGGTACTCTCTGCTGCCAAAAAAACCATGGCCTGAATGTTCAAGGACGTGATCTTCATGACCACCCTATATCCCATCGTACTGGTGACCGAAAATAATGTGCAGGCGGTCAGTTTTCAGAGCTATCTGACCGAGCAGCTGGCACTTCCCATCCTGCTGGTGAGCATATTGGAAACCCTGCCCCTACAGGACGAACTCGAGCCGCGCCCCTTGTTTCTGGTTGATCTGGATTACCTCAAGTCGAGCCAGCAGTCGGGTTGGCCACGGGAGATCGCCAGCCGCTTTGGTGAGGCCAATACGGTGTTGCTTAACGCTCCGACCAGCACGGATCGGGAGTTGCTGCTGATGTGGCCCCATACCAGCGGGCTTTTTTTCCGTCAGGATCCGCTGGATCGGCTGGTGTTCGGCATTCGCAAGGTGCTGCAGGGGGAGTACTGGATCCCTCGCCACTTGCTGTGTGATCTGGTCAACTACTACCGCAAGGGGGGGGAGCATCATGTGCGCAACCAGACGCTGCTGACCGTGCGTGAGCAGGAGATCATCCGTTATCTGATGACGGGAGCCTCCAATACCGAGATTGCCGACAGCCTGTTTGTGAGCGAGCACACCATCAAGTCCCACCTCTACAACGTGTTCAAGAAGTTGAACGTAAAGAACCGGTTGCAGGCAGTGAGCTGGGCCAAGGAGTATCTCTGAAAGCGATGGGGATGATGGATAAAACCTGTCTATTCATCCAGTAGTCTCTATGCCATACTGATTCGCTCTGGTTTGTGTATCGAGCGTGCAAAAGATGGAAAAAATCGTGATTCGGGGTGCCCGCACCCACAATCTCAAGAACATCAATCTGACCCTGCCCCGCGACAAGCTGATCGTGGTCACTGGTCTATCCGGCTCCGGCAAGTCTTCCCTGGCGTTCGATACCCTCTATGCCGAGGGGCAGCGCCGCTACGTGGAGTCGCTCTCCGCTTATGCTCGCCAGTTCCTCTCCCTGATGGAAAAACCGGATGTGGATCATATCGAGGGACTTTCCCCTGCCATCTCCATCGAGCAGAAGTCCACCTCCCACAACCCGCGTTCGACCGTCGGCACCATTACCGAAATCTATGACTATCTGCGCCTGCTGTTTGCGCGGGTAGGTGAACCTCGCTGCCCGACTCATGCCATTCCGCTCGCCGCCCAGACCATCAGTCAGATGGTGGATCAGGTGCTGGCCCAGCCCGAGGGCAGCAAGCTGATGCTGCTGGCCCCCGTGGTGCGGGATCGCAAAGGGGAGCACAGCAAGCTGCTGGAAAACCTGGCAGCGCAGGGTTATATCCGTGCCCGTATCGATGGCGAGGTGTGCGACCTCTCCGATCCCCCCACCCTGGAGCTGCACAAGAAGCACACCATCGAGGTGGTGGTGGACAGGTTCAAGGTGCGCGATGACCTGGCGCTACGCCTGGCCGAATCGTTCGAGACTGCGTTGACCCTCTCCGGCGGCATCGTATTGGTGGTGCCCATGGACGGGGAGGAGGGGGTTGCCCCCATGACCTTCTCCGCCAACTTCGCCTGCCCGGAGTGTGGCTACTCCATGTCGGAGCTGGAGCCGCGCATCTTCTCCTTCAACAACCCGGCCGGTGCTTGCCCCACCTGTGATGGTCTGGGCGTACAGCAGTATTTCGATCCGGCCAAGGTGATTGGCGATCCGGCCATCAGTCTGGCCAACGGTGCTATCCGTGGTTGGGACAAGCGCAGCTTCTATTACTTCCAGATGCTCAAGTCTCTCTCCGAGCACTACAAATTCGATCTGGAGGCAGCGTGGGAGGATCTGCCCCTCAAGACCCAGGAGGTGATCCTGCGCGGCTCGGGGCGTACCGAGGTCGAGTTCCGCTACATGAACGATCGCGGCGACGTGGTCGTGCGCAAGCACCCGTTCGAGGGGATCTTGCACAATATGGAGCGACGCTACCGCGAAACCGAATCCAACTCGGTGCGCGAAGAGCTCTCTAAATACATCGCCAACAAATCCTGCGCCAGCTGCGGTGGCAGCCGGTTACGGGAAGAGGCGCGCCATGTGTTTGTGGACAACCGCAACCTGCCCGCCATCGCGGAACAGTCCATTGGCGATGCGCTCGCCTTCTTCGAGGGGCTGGGCCTGACCGGCCAGCGTGGGCAGATTGCCGAGAAGATCTTGAAAGAGATCATCGAGCGGCTCGGCTTCCTGGTGAACGTGGGCCTCAACTATCTGAGCCTGTCGCGCAGTGCCGAGACCCTCTCCGGCGGTGAAGCTCAGCGCATCCGGCTTGCGAGCCAGATCGGCGCCGGTCTGGTTGGGGTGATGTACGTACTTGATGAGCCCTCCATCGGCCTGCACCAGCGCGACAACGAGCGGCTGCTCAAGACCCTCACTCACCTGCGCGATCTGGGCAATACGGTCATAGTGGTGGAGCATGACGAGGACGCCATCCGCCTCGCCGACCATGTGCTCGACATCGGCCCGGGGGCTGGCGTGCACGGTGGCGAGATTGTTGCACAGGGCACCCCCCAGCAGATCATCGACAATCCGGCTTCCCTGACCGGTGACTATCTCTCTGGCCGCAAGCAGATCGCCATTCCTGCCGAGCGTACCCCGCTCACCGGCAAGTGGTTAAAACTCAAGGGGGCGAGCGGCAACAACCTGCGCAACGTCAATCTGGATCTGCCCATAGGGGTGATGACCTGCGTCACCGGCGTCTCTGGCTCCGGCAAGTCGACCCTGATCAACGATACCCTGTTCCGCATCGCTCACCGGGAGCTCAACAAGGCGACCGAGTCCACGCCTGCTCCCTATCGCAGCATCGAGGGGTTGGAGCATCTGGACAAGGTGGTGGATATCGATCAGAGCCCCATCGGCCGCACCCCGCGCTCCAACCCGGCCACCTATACCGGCCTGTTCACCCCGATCCGCGAGCTGCTCTCCGGCACCCAGGAGGCGCGTTCGCGCGGCTACCAGCCGGGCCGTTTCTCCTTCAACGTCAAAGGGGGCCGCTGCGAGGCGTGTCAGGGGGATGGGGTCATCAAGGTGGAGATGCACTTCCTGCCGGATGTCTATGTGCCGTGCGATGTCTGCAAGGGCAAGCGCTACAACCGCGAGACCCTGGAGGTGAAGTACAAGGGCAAGAACATCCACGAGATCCTCGATATGACGGTGGAAGATGCCCGGGCTTTCTTCGACCCGGTGCCGGCGGTGGCGCGCAAGCTGCAAACCTTGATGGATGTGGGCCTCTCCTACATCCGCCTCGGCCAGTCGGCCACCACGCTGTCCGGAGGGGAGGCGCAGCGGGTCAAGCTGGCGCGCGAGCTCTCCAAGCGCGACACGGGTCAGACCCTCTATATCCTGGATGAGCCGACCACAGGTCTGCACTTCCACGATATACAGCAACTGCTCAAGGTACTTCACCAGCTGCGGGATCGGGGCAATACCATCGTCATCATCGAGCACAACCTGGATGTCATCAAAACCGCTGACTGGATCGTTGATCTGGGGCCCGAGGGCGGTGCCGGTGGCGGCCGTATCCTGGTGACAGGTACGCCAGAGCAGATCAGCCGCTGTGAGGATTCTCATACGGCGCGCTTCTTGGCCCCGCTGTTGGTAAGATCATCGCGGCTGTAATGAGACAAGGGGCCCTGTGCCCCTTGTTTTGTATCGACGTGATTCAGTTGCCGCCCCAGGAGACGGATACTCCATACTTGGTACAAGACAGTTTCCGCTCCCTGGTTTGCCGTCCAAAGGATATTGGCGTTCATGGCTCAACCTTCCCGCTCCATCGATCATTTGCTGGCCTACTCCATGTTTCCCATCTGGGCCGGAGCCATCCTGATGTTGCTCATCGTGATCGCCCTGGCTCAGGTGCCAGCGGCACAGCGGATCGAGGAGCGGCGGATGAAGGATCACCTGCAGCGGGTGATCAAGGCGGTACAGGGTGATATCAACGCCATCAATGCCTTCACCCGGGATTGGGGTATCTGGGATGAGAGCTATCATTTTCTGGCTCATCCCAATCAGGCTTATATTCGTTCCAATTTGCTGGTCGATACCCCGATGCGGGATTTCGAACTCAGCGTATTGAGCTATATGGATTTGCAGGGAGTCGAGATCTGGACTCGTACCCTGCTGCCCGAGACGCCAGACACAGACACGACCCTGCTTCCATTTTTCCTGGACGACCTCAAGCTGCAGTTGCTGCGTGAATCCCGTCAGGAGGGGATGCGCAGTCTGAGCGGGGTGAGGCGATCCCAGTGGGGACCCCTCATCTACTCGTTCCAGCCGGTCACCAACGCTCTGGAAAACGCCACACCCAATGGCTATCTGCTGGTGACTCGCTGGCTGGATGCTCGCTATCTGCATGAGCTGGCTGAGCGCACCGCCCTCTCTTTGACCCTCTCCCAGCCCAAGCCTTCTGATAACTTCCTCTCCTTCAAGCCACTCAAACCACAGATGAGCTATCGCCTGGTGGATCTGGGACTGCAGCGGGTCAGGGGGGAGGGGGTGCTGCTCGACAGCAATGGCGACCCCGTGTTGATCCTGATAGTGGAAGACGATCGTGATGTGTTACAGGGCGCGATGGAGGGCGCTATCTGGACCTTCGTCGGCATGCTGCTGATCAGCCTGGCCTGCATCTTGATGGCGCTGGCACGGCTGCGGACCATAGTGCTGGGGCCGGTCAGCGAGCTGGTGAAAGCGCTGCAGAAATTTGGCGAAAAACAGGACATCAGCGTGCTGCCGATCATCGACAGCAGCCAGGAGATGGCACTGCTCAGCCGCAAATTCCGAGAGATGGCGGCCAAGATCAGCCTGCACCACAGTGCCTTGCAGGCGCACTCTTCCAAGATGGAGACTGCTGCCTATACGGATCCGCTGACCCATGCCTTCAACCGGCGCTACCTCGATGAGTGGCTGCTGAGCCAGGATAACGTCACCGCCGCCAGGATGCTGGTGATCCTGGATCTGGATCACTTCAAACAGGTGAACGATCGTTTCGGGCACGATATCGGCGATCTGGTGTTGTGCCAGCTCGCTGAGCTGCTGCACGGCGCCCTTGGTGAGGAGGAGCCACTGATCCGGCTGGGTGGCGAGGAGTTCCTGCTGCTGCTCATGTGCGAGGAGGCGACA
The DNA here is from genome assembly GCF_963878295.1 of Aeromonas sp. HMWF014. Lineage (NCBI taxonomy): Bacteria > Pseudomonadati > Pseudomonadota > Gammaproteobacteria > Aeromonadales > Aeromonadaceae > Aeromonas > Aeromonas sp. HMWF014. The sequence continues at coordinate 6,302 of NZ_CAWNYS010000117.1, forward strand.
CAGGTTGCGAGTCGGGTCGAGCGCTTGCGCCGCAAGATTGCCGAGTACAGGTTCGGGCGTGAGGAGGTGCCGCTCAAGATGACGGCGTCGCTGGGATATTGCAGGTATCCTCTGCACCGGGAACTGGAAGATTCGTTCTGGAATCTCAGCTTCAAACTGGCAGATATGGCGTTATACAGAGCCAAGCAGGAGGGACGGGATCGCTGGCGAGGCTACAGTGGGGAGCTGGCCCGGGAGCAATGGGTACTAAGCCCGGAGCAGATAGCGGCGGGAGGGTGGCTGTTGTGCCAGACGTCCCACGTCGGCCAGCGGGTTTAATGGGTCAGCATTAATAGCGCCATGCCGAGAATGAATCCCAATAAAATAAACAGAGAGGATCTTCTGCCCTAAATGGCCGCCAGAATGGCGATGATCTTTTCCCGTCTTGTTTGTTCTTTCATGCATTTTCGCTTACAGCATGCGCTACATGGGTGGCAAAAATACGCTTGTTACCAGGTTGAACCCACCATCCCTCGCCGTTTAAATCTGCAATAAGATATATTTGCATTGTTTCTTAGTGAGTGCCCCAGCAGAGTTTTATTACTCAATGCATTGTTTTTATTGTATTTTTTATTTGTTTTTTTCAGTTTGATGGGGCCGAAAAGCTGCCGAACACATCTATCTATTTCTTGGTAACGTTTGAGCTAAATCAATAACTCTGCGTTCACATCCCTTTATAGTTTTCGGGCTTGCAACATAGAACGAAAACTAAAAGGAAAAATGTGATGAAAAAGATCCTTCCGCTGATGATCGCAGCCGCACTTGCCTCTCCCGTTGCCATGGCCCACCAGGCTGGCGATATTCTGGTCCGTGGTGGCCTAGCGTTTGTATCCCCTCAAACGAGCAGTGACGATGTGCTGGGTACCGGTGAGCTGCAAATTGACAGCAACATGCAGCTGGGTCTGACCCTCTCTTACCTGATCACGGATAACTGGGGTGTCGAGCTGTTGGCCGCCACGCCGTTCTCCCACTCCGTCTCGACCGCGGGTCTGGGCGAGGTCGCCAAGGTCAAGCATCTGCCGCCGACCTTGATGGCGCAGTACTATTTCGGCGATGCCAAGAGTAAGGTGCGCCCCTATATCGGTGCCGGTGTGAACTACACCACCTTCTTCGATGAGCAGGGACGTGGCGCACTGGCAGGCACAGAAATCAACGTGGACTCTTCCTGGGGCTTGGCGGGTCAGGTCGGCTTGGACATGGCGATCACTGATCGCTGGTTCGTCAACGCTTCCGCCTGGATCATGGATATCGACACCGATGTGCACACTGCCGTGGGCACCATCAATACCTCCATCGATCCCATGGCCTTCATGTTCGGTGTCGGCTATCGCTTCTGACAAGATGCAGGACTGGCCTCCTCACGGCCATTACCGCTAAGCACGTCTCTTTGGCTCGGCATTGTCCGGGCCCTTTTATACTTGCGCCAGATCCCCGCAATTGTGTTACAACTCTATATAGATCAATAAAATAACGTACCCTCCCCTCCATAATTCGCCGCTTGTGCCGATAGTATCTAGGTTCACGTTACCTTCCCCCAATGAGTGAGGATGTCTCCATGGGTTTATCTATTGTGCAGCGGATCATCGCCGGATTTGTGTTGATGCTGATGCTGTTGATCCTGCTTGGGGTGATCAGCATCCTGAAGATCAGGGGTATCAACGATGGCTTGTCGCAGGTATCAGACCGGGCAACACCGCTGGTGATTGCGGTGGCGGGCCTGAAAGGTGCCCTGCAAGACAGTAACCGCTGGGTGCTGGTCTACCGGACCAGTAAGGAGGCGAGCCAGCTGCCGCAACTTGCCAGCCAGTTCAAGGAGCAGCAGGCCCGTTTCAGCCAGCTGAGCCAAGAGATGGACAAGTTCACCGGAGTGGGGGAGGCCAATAGCCGCTTCCAGCAGGTGGATGGCGCGACCAAACAGTTTTATGGGCTGGCGGAGCAGGTGCTCTCCCTGCACAGCCAATGGGTCAACGCCCTCGATCAGCGCCACCAGCTGGAGATCGCCTTCATCCGGCTGGAAGACACCTACCAATGGGCGGCCGATCTGCTGTTGCAGCAGACCGCCAGCAAGCGTTCCATGCGCAACAAGGCCGAGCTCATCACTTCGGGCATAGCGCGGGATCTGAAAAACATTCGCCGGGCTGATGCCAACACAGATCTCAATGAACTGGAAAAGGTGCTTAGCAAGGATATCGAGATGGCTCGCAAACGCCTCGATCGGGTGCTGGTCCCCGACGATGTGAAGCAGCGTTTCGTCTCCAACCTGGACCGGATGCAGGAGCTGGCGCTTGGCCAGCAGGGCTTGCTTGCCACCATGCGCAATGCCCAGCAACTGGCAGCATCGTTGCAAACCTTGAATCAGCAGCTCGACGCCAGCCTGGCAAACAGCCTGAGCCTGCTCGACGAGATGGGTCAGTCGGCCGGGACCATCGCCAGTCAGAGCCGGACCGCGGCAGATGATGCGGTCAGCAGTGCCAGCTTCTGGATCCTGATCGTTGCCGCCATCTCGGCCGCGGCGGCGCTCATCATTGGCTATACCACGGCGCGCAGTATTCAGCGTCCGCTGCAGATGATCAACAAGGAGCTGAAC
>NZ_CAWNYS010000118.1:0-7625 GCF_963878295.1 Aeromonas sp. HMWF014
CCTGTTGGCTCACCCCTGGCCCGGCAATGTGCGGGAGCTGGACAACGTGGTGCAGCGTGCCCTGATCCTGAGCCCGGATGGGCTCATCGGCTGCGAGCACCTGATCCTGGAAGAGGTGGACGAGGAGGCGATCCGCTTCACCGGCGGCGATCGCAGCTGCGGGAGCGAGCATCTGGGCAGCGAGCTCAAGCAGCAGGAGCACCAGATCATCCTCGATACCTTGCAAGACTGTAACGGCAGCCGCAAGGCGGTGGCCGACCGGCTCGGCATCAGCCCGCGCACCCTGCGCTACAAGCTTGCCCAGATGCGGGAGGCGGGGATCGATCTGCCCGCCTGAGTGCTGGATGGGCATGGCCTGCCAGGGAACTGTCATGGTCTTGGCGGCTTTGCTCGATTATCATGGGGTCCTTGGCGTTTGAGCCTGGCCCCTGCTGTATCGTTGATGCAGGGGACCGAGCCTTTATAAGGGACCCCTATGATCTCTCATCGAAAACTCGAAACTGTACTCAACCATCTACTTGAACCCCACGCCATCAAGGATTACTGCCCCAACGGCTTGCAGGTAGAGGGGCGCGAGCGCATTCGCAAGGTGGTGACCGGTGTCACCGCCAGTCAGGCGCTGATCGATGCGGCCGTGGCCCTCGACGCCGATGCCATTCTGGTCCATCACGGTTACTTCTGGAGCGGCGAGCCGGCCCAGATCACCGGCATGAAACAGCGTCGCCTCAAGACCCTGCTCACTCACGACATCAACCTGTTTGCCTATCATCTACCGCTGGATGTGCATCCCGAGGTGGGTAACAACGCCCAGCTTGCCAAGCTGCTGGACATCAAGGTGCGCCGTGGCCTGGAGCCCTGGAACAGCAAGAGCGTCGCCATGGTGGGCAAGCTGGAAGAGCCGATGAGTGGCCGCGACTTTGCCAACCTGATTGCCGAGCGCCTTGGCCGCGAACCGCTGCATTGCGGTGATACTGGCCCCGAGCTTATCCGTTCCGTCGCCTGGTGCACCGGCGGCGGTCAGAGCTACATCAATCTGGCGGCGGACCAGGGCATCGATGCCTTCATCTCCGGCGAAGCCTCCGAGCAGACCATTCACACCGCTCGCGAGATGGGGATGCACTTCTACGCCGCTGGCCATCACGCCACTGAACGTTACGGCGTCAAGGCGTTGGGAGAGTGGCTGGCGACCGTGCAGGGGTTGGATGTGACCTTTATCGATATCGACAATCCGGTGTAAGTTCGATTAGCCGCGCAGCGGCGTAATCGGACATGACTGCAGCAATTGTGCGGGTAGCTAGAAATGACAAGGGAGGCCTAAGCCTCCCTTGTCACATGTTGCATGCTGTGCTTGGCGGTTACTCGCAGGCATGACCTGCGGGGCCAAGCACGATACCGTCCAGCAGGACTGTATCGCCTTGCATTCTCAGCCTTCCCTCGCAGAACCACTGCACCACCAGCGGGTAGATGCTGTGCTCCTGGACCTGCACCCTGGCCGCCACTTCCTCGACATCGTCACCTTCGAAGATGGGGACGCGAGCCTGCAGGATCACCGGGCCACCATCCAACTCTTCGGTGACGAAGTGGACGCTGGCACCGTGCTCACTATCACCGGCATCGATGGCGCGCTGGTGAGTGTGCAAGCCTTGATACTTGGGCAGTAGTGACGGGTGGATGTTGATCATCCGCCCTGCGAAGTGACGCACCAGATCGGCACTCAGGATCCGCATAAAGCCGGCCAGTACCACCAGATCCGGCTGATAGTCATCCATCAGCGCCTGCAGGGCGACGTCATACTCCACCCGGCTGGCAAACTGCTGCTGGGACAGAATGGCGGTCGCTACCCCGGCCGTTTGCGCACGCACCAAGCCGTAGGCATCGGCCTTGTTGCTGATGACACCGACCACTTCGCCGGCAATCTTGCCGCTGGCGCAATTGTCGAGAATAGCCTGCAGGTTACTGCCGCTGCCGGAGACCAGCACCAGGATCCGTTTCATTGGGGAGGTCATTTTATGACGACTTGTTCTTCACCATCGGCCGCCTTGGCGATATGGCCGATGTGCCATGCGTTCTCGCCTTCCGCCTTGAGCAGGGTCAGCGCCTTTTCGAGCTGATCCGCAGGCAGGGCGATGATCATGCCGACGCCGCAATTGAAGGTTCGGTACATCTCGTGACGGGTGACGTTGCCAGCTTGCTGCAACCAGCTGAACACCGCCGGCCACTGCCAGCTCTGCTCGTCGATCACCGCCTGGGTATTGGCGGGCAGCACGCGGGGGATATTCTCCCAGAAGCCGCCGCCCGTGATGTGGGACAGGGCATGGATCTCGCACTCTTTGATCAGCTTGAGCACGGGCTTCACATAGATGCGGGTTGGCTCCAGCAGGGCGTTGGCCAGGGTGGTGTCACCGAGTGGCTGATGAACGTCTGCCTTGGACACTTCCAGGATCTTGCGCACCAGCGAGAAACCGTTGGAGTGGGGGCCGCTGGCAGCCAGGGCGATCAGGGCATCGCCGTCACCGACCTTGCTGCCGTCGATGATCTCGCTCTTCTCCACCACGCCGACGCAGAAACCGGCGATGTCGTAGTCTTCCCCTTCATACATGCCCGGCATCTCGGCGGTTTCACCGCCCACCAGGGCGCAGCCGGATTGCTCGCAACCAACACCGATCCCGGTGACCACGGCGGCCGCGGTGTCCACGTCCAGCTTGCCGGTGGCATAGTAGTCGAGGAAGAACAGCGGCTCGGCGCCTTGCACTATCAGGTCATTGACGCACATGGCCACCAGGTCGATACCGACGGTGTCGTGCTTTTTCAGATCGATGGCGAGACGCAGCTTGGTGCCCACACCATCGGTGCCGGAGACCAGTACCGGCTCCTTGTAGCCCGCAGGGATTTGACACAGGGCCCCAAAGCCGCCAAGACCACCAAGGACTTCAGGACGACGAGTGCGCTTTGACACGCCCTTGATACGTTCAACCAGTGCATTGCCAGCATCGATATCTACGCCAGCATCCTTGTAGCTCAGTGAGGTTTTGTCAGTCACGCGTATTCCCCGTCATATAAAGAAGTGGAGGGTAAAATTCGGGGCGTATTCTAACAGTGGCCGGGTAAAAGCAGAAAGGAAATCGTTTGCGCGTTTTTGCGTGGAAAAGCTCTACAAAAGTCGGCTTTTGTTGTATGATTCCGCGATTTTTTTGCGGCAGTTAGAGGAGATAATAATGAGAGTCGTTGAAGTCAAACACCCCCTGGTCAAACACAAGATCGGTCTGATGCGTGAAGGCGATATCAGCACCAAGCGTTTCCGTGAACTGGCCAAAGAAGTGGGCAGTTTGTTGACCTACGAAGCGACCTCTGACTTCGAAACCGAGAAGGTTACCATCGATGGCTGGAACGGGCCAGTGGAAGTTGACCAGATCAAGGGCAAGAAGGTCACCGTCGTGCCTATCCTGCGTGCCGGTCTTGGCATGATGGATGGCGTGCTGGAGCACATGCCGAGCGCCCGCGTCAGCGTGGTCGGTATCTACCGCGATGAAGAGACCCTGCAACCGGTTCCCTATTTCGAGAAAATCGTCAGCAACATCGAAGAGCGTCTGGCACTGGTCATCGATCCCATGTTGGCCACCGGCGGCTCCATGATCGCCACCATCGACCTGCTGAAGAAGAAAGGCTGCCAGTCCATCAAGGTGCTGGTGTTGGTTGCCGCGCCGGAAGGGATCAAGGCGCTGGAAGCTGTGCACCCCGATGTCGAGCTCTACTGCGCCTCCGTCGATCAGGGCCTGAACGAGAAAGGCTATATTGTCCCGGGTCTGGGCGATGCCGGCGACAAGATCTTCGGCACCAAGTAATGCCTGATGACGTGACCACCTTCTCTGTGTGAGGGGTGAGAATGGAGCCGGCGCCTTGCCGGCTCTGCTGTTTATCCCCCTCCAGCTTGCTGCAATGCGCACCTTGCCGCTACCATAAGCACCATCTCCCATTTCGAGACTTTTCTCATGTTAAAACGTGTTGTGACCGCCCTCTGCTGCGGCTTGTCATTCATGGTCTCGGCCGCTCAGGTGACCGATCTCTATCAGGGCAAGGCGCCCACCAGCGGCGACATGGTGGCGGCCCAGTCCCAAGCGCTGGGGGAGGTACTCGTCAAGGTGACCGGCAAGCGGGATATCCTCACCCAGCCGGCCGTGGTCAAGGCGCTGGCCGCGCCAGGCGACTATGTGCAGCACTACGGTTATCAGGACGTGGGACCGGTCAAGTTTCTCAAGGCCGACTTTGACGTCGCCAAGGTCAACGCCCTGATCTCCCAGAGCAAGTTTGCCCTGCTTGGGCCAGCACGGCCTCAAATGGCCATCTGGCTGGTGATCAATGAGGGAGAACGCCGCCTCCTGCCGGATCAGTCCAGCGATGGCTGGGCCGCCGCGCTGCGTGCCCAGAGCCAGGCCATGGGCTTGCCTGTCAGCATTCCCTTGATGGATCTCGATGACAGCATGGCGGTCAATGCCACCGATGTCTGGGGCCGCTTCGCCGACCCCATCCTCAAGGCGAGCCAGCGTTATGGCGCCGAGATGGTGGTGCTGGGCAAGCTGACCCCGGAAGGGGAAACGTGGAACATAGACTGGGGCCTCTATGGACCCAAAGCCGGTGGCGAGCAGGCCGAGCTGACCCGCGGTAGTGGCAGCGGCACCCAGGCCGAGGTGGCACAGGGGTTTGCCGATGGGCTGGCGGCCTGGCTGGTGCAAAACTATGGTGCGCGCATCTCGGGTGTCGCCTCCAGCCAAACCCTGGTGGTGGAAGGCTTGTCCGGCATAGACGGCATGATTACGGTGCAGAAGATGCTGCAGGGCATGGCCAGCGTCACCAAGGTGGAGATCGGCCAGCTGGAGGGGGACAAGGTCACCTTCAACCTCGCGTTGCAGGGGGATAAGGCTGAGCTCATCCGTGGCCTGCAACTGGAGAGCAGGTTGCGCCAAATTGACGATAATGACAGCGGTTTGCGCTACCAATGGTCGCAGCCCTGATCATTTCTGCTTTGTCTCAACCGCCCGGCCAAGTCCGGGCGGTTCTCTATCTGCCTTTGCGATGATACACTCAGCCACAAATGTCACAGTCAAAGCCCAACGAGTGAAGCAACCGGCCCAACTGTCTTTAGCCGTACAATTACCGGATGATGAAACCTTCGTCAGTTTTTATCCCGGCAACAATGCGCACCTGATCACCGCCCTCAAGAATGCGGCCATCGGTCAGGGATCGCCTTTCCTCTATTTTTGGGGTGCCAAGGGGTCGGGACGCTCCCACCTGCTGCACGCCACTTGCGCCGAGGTCAACGCCCGCGATGCGGCGGCGGCCTATCTCTCCCTCGATCAGTTCGAACAGCTCGATCCCAGCATGCTCGATGCCCTCGAAAGCCTGCCACTGGTCTGTCTCGACAGTCTCGAAGCCATCGCCGGCAATGCGCTGTGGGAGCGGGCCTTGTTCGATTTCTACAATCGCTGGCAGGAGAAAGGGGAGGGGACGCTGGTGGTCACGGGTTGCAGTGCACCGCGCAAGCTGGGGCTGCAACTGCCGGATCTCGCCTCCCGCCTCGACTGGGGGGTGAGCTTCCACCTCGACGAGCTGGATGATGAAGGCAAGCTCAGTGCCCTGCAGCTGCGTGCCGAGCTGCGGGGCTTCAAATTGCCCATTGACGTGGGCCGCTTCCTGCTCAACCGACTCTCCCGCGACATGCGCACCCTGCTTACCACCCTCAATCAGCTCGATAACGCCTCATTTCGCGCCAAGCGCAAGCTCACCATCCCCTTTGTAAAAGAGATCCTGGAGCTCTGAGCCATTGGGTGTGCCTGAGCCGCAGCGGCGCTGATACAACAGATAAAAAGAAACCCCGGCACCTGGCCGGGGTTTTGCTATTTCAAGGAAGCTTTGCTTATCAGTGGAACTGATCTTCTTCGGTGGAGCCGGTCAGCGCGGTGACCGAGGATTGGCCGCCCTGGATAACGGTGGTCACCTTGTCAAAGTAACCCGTGCCCACTTCCTGCTGGTGCGCCACGAAGGTGTAACCACGGCTGGCGGCGGCAAATTCCGGCTCCTGTACCATTTCGACGTAGTGCTTCATCCCCTCGCCACGGGCGTACTGGTAGGCCAGTTCGTACATGTGGAACCACATGTTATGAATGCCGGCGAGCGTGATGAACTGGTACTTGTAGCCCATGTCGGACAGTTCCTGCTGGAAGCGGGCGATAGTGGCATCGTCCAGGTTCTTCTTCCAGTTGAAGCTGGGGGAGCAGTTGTAGGCCAGTATGGTGTCCGGGTACTGCGCCTTGATGGCTTCGGCAAACTTGCGCGCCTCGTCCAGATCCGGCTTGGCGGTTTCACACCACACCATGTCGGCGTAAGGGGCATAGGCCAGACCACGGGAGATGGCCTGTTCGATACCCGCCTGCACCTTGTAGAAGCCTTCTGCGGTGCGTTCACCGGTCAGGAAGCCGGCATCGTAAGGGTCTGCATCCGTGGTCAGCAAGTCCGCCGCGTTGGCGTCGGTACGGGCGATCACCAGCGTCGTGGTGCCGCAGACGTCGGCTGCGAGGCGTGCTGCAACCAGCTTCTGTACCGCTTCCTGGGTGGGGACCAGCACCTTGCCACCCATGTGGCCGCACTTCTTCACCGAGGCCAGTTGATCTTCGAAGTGCACACCGGCGGCACCCGCTTCAATCATTCCCTTCATCAGCTCGAAGGCATTCAGCACGCCGCCGAAACCGGCTTCCGCATCCGCCACGATCGGCAGGAAGTAGTCGATGAAACCGGCATCCTGCGGACCCACCTTGTTGGCCCACTGGATCTGATCGGCACGGGCAAACGAGTTGTTGATGCGTTCCACCACGGACGGGACAGAGTTCGCCGGGTAGAGGGACTGATCCGGATACATGGTGGAGGACAAGTTGTTGTCCGCCGCCACTTGCCAGCCGGAGAGGTAGATGGCTTCTATGCCCGCCTTGGCCTGCTGTACCGCCTGGCCGCCGGTCAGGGCACCGAGGCAGTTGACGTAGCCTTTCTTGGCGCTGCCGTGGATCAGTTCCCACAATTTGTCGGCGCCGCGCTGAGCCAGAGTGTGCGCAGGCTGCAAGCTGCCGCGCAGGTTCACCACGTCTTCGGCGCTGTAGCCGCGTTTGATCCCTTTCCAGCGGGGGTTTTGTGCCCAGTCTTTCTCGATAGCCTGGATCTGTTGCTCACGGGTCAGTGCCATATCAGTTCCCTCTTTCATTGATTTCACGTGTCCATTGACTTGTTATTGGCGAGCCCCGCTGGGGGCCCGTGATTCAGAGTCGCTCGTAACCGGGCAGCGTCAGAAAATCGATCAGGGTGTCGGCGCAGGTGATCTGCTCCATCAGCTCGCTCGCTTCGGCAAAACGCCCCGCATGCCAGCGGGCATCGCCCAGTTCGCGTTTGACCACCTGCTGCTCCTCGACCAGCATCTGGCGAAACAGATCCTTGGTCACCACTTGACCATTCGACAGGCTCTTGCCGTGGCGGATCCACTGCCAGATGGAGGTACGGGAGATCTCGGCGGTGGCCGCATCTTCCATCAGGCCATAGATGGGCACGCAGCCGTTACCGTTGATCCAGGCCTCCAGGTATTGCAG
>NZ_CAWNYS010000119.1:0-3704 GCF_963878295.1 Aeromonas sp. HMWF014
TGCCGCCAAGCCAGGCGCCGATCAGCATGCCGGCCCCCAAGCGGCGGATCACCACCCAGTCGACCACACCGGCCTCCTGATGTGCCCGCAATGAGCTGAAACCGGTGAAGATCATGGTGGGCAGCGAGGTACCCAATGCCAGATGGGTAATGATATCGGGGGGGACCCCCTGAGCGTGAAAACTGAGTACCAGCACGGGTACTATGATGAGACCGCCGCCGATCCCGAACAGCCCCGCCAGCATGCCCGCGAAAGCACCCAGCAGCAGATAACCCATAAACAGCATAACAATTCCTTCCGAGGCGGCGCCTGACCATCCAGGCCAGAACGCGCATAAAAAAAGAGATGGTCCTTGGGCCATCTCTTCATTGTGCCGGTTAACTCAAGGGAATGGTACCGTCCATAACCTTGTAGAAGGCCAGTACGGCGCACCCGAGCAGGGCCGCCGTCATCCCCTGTTCCAACCGGTTGAGGCCACGCAGCCCGTGGTGCTGACGCGCCTTCCAGTAGATGAAGATGCCGGGGCTGTAGAGCAACGCCACCAGCAGCAGATACTCGACACCGGCGGCATAAACCAGCCAGCAGCCATAGAGAGTGGCCATCAGTGCCAGCAGCAGGTCACGCTTACGCTGATGGGGCTGGCCCTCATAGGTCTCCCCTTTCAGCGCCAGCTTGAGGCCATAGGCACCGGAGAAGACATAGGGCACCAGTGCCGCCGAGGTGGCAATGTTGACCAGCGCCAGATAGGTGCTGCTCTGGAAGTAGATGATGATGAGGAAGGTCTGCACCAGGCAGGTGGAGCACCAGAGCGACACCTTGGGCGAGCCGTTCTTGTTCTCCTTGGCAAACCAGCCAGGGAAGACCCCTGTCTTGCCCGCTATGTAGGGCACTTCCGCCGCCAGCACAGTCCAGCTCAGCAGGGCCCCCATCACAGAGATCACCAGACCTATGTTGATGAGCCAGGCGCCCCAGGGGCCCACGACGGCTTCCAAGATCATGGCGGTGGACGGATTCTTGAGGGCGGCCAATTGTGGCTGACTCATGACCCCCAGAGAAAACAGGGTCACCATGACGTAGAGTGCCAGCGCACCGAGCAGTGCCAGCACGGTAGCACGACCCACATCCTTGCGATGACGGGCACGGGCGGAGACCACCACGGCCCCTTCGATACCAATGAAGACCCAGAGCGTCACCTTCATGGTGGACTTGACCTGATCCATCACAGATCCCAGCTCCACGTTCTCCTGGCCCCAGATATCCAGGGTGAAGGTATCCATGTTGAAGGCGAGCAGGATGGCCACACAGAACACAATGAGCGGCACCATCTTGGCGATGGTGGTGACTATGTTCACCAGGGCCGCCACTTGGATCCCGCGCAGCACCAGGGCGTGCACGGACCAGATGAGGATGGAGGCGAGCGTGATGGCCACGGGGGTGTTGCCGTCGCCGAAGATGACATTGTCCGGGGTATCGAAGAAGTAGCTCAGGGCGCTGAACACGACGATGGCGTAGGAGACGTTGGCCAGCAGCTGGCAGAGCCAGTAACCCCAGGCGGCGTTGAAGCCGATGAAATCGCCAAAACCGGCCTTGGCATAACTGAAGATACCGCCATCGAGATCCGGGCGGCGCATGGAGAGATTCTGGTAAACCAGCGCGAGACAGATCATGCCAAGACCTGTGATGGCCCACCCCAGGGCGACGGCCCCGGCGCTGGCATGAGCGGCAATATTTTGTGGCAGACTGAAGACCCCGGCGCCGACCATGGAGCCGATCACCAGCGAGATGAGGGCGCCGAGCCCTAGTTTCTTGTCCATCTCAATCCTGTTTGATTAAGCGGCGGCTGAGCATCCGTATTCATACAGCGCGCAATATGGGAGGGGCGAAAAATCCGTACCCCGTGAAAAAGGCGGCAACTATATTGCATGACTATTCCGACCGCAATCCCTCGTACCGTCAATCATGCGCCGTCTTGACCGCGCGCAATTCTACAGCACTGACTTCAAGCGCCTGTGAGCTGGCTCAAATTAAGAAAGACCCGTTGATATTTCACATTTCCCCATGACTTCGCCCCCGTTTTTCCAGAGCGGCCCTGCATGAGCATGCAGCTTCTCGTCAGGGCGTGCAGCCAGCTTGCTGACAAAGGATTCAATAAAAATGCCCCTGTGCCAGAGGCCAGGGGCATCTTCTTCACCGCCGATAAACTCAGAGCCGCAAGCCGCCATCGAGCGCTATCATGCGCCCGGACAGATAGTCATTGGCGAGAATAAAATGCACGGTTTCGGCCAGCTGGTGCGCCTCCCCCAGGCTGCCGACCGGGATGGCCTGCTGCATTCTGGCCATCGCCTCCGGTTTCATCGCTGCCGTCATGTCGGTGGCAAACACCCCGGGGGCTATGCCCATCACTCGAATGCCATGGCGCGCCAGCTCCCGCGCCCAGGTGACCACCAGGGAGGCCACCCCCGCCTTGCTGGCGGCATAGTTGCTCTGGCCTATGTTGCCGGCACGGGCAATGGAGGAGATGTTGACTATCACGCCGCCCTGCCCGCCCTTGGCCATCAGGGCTGCCCCTTCCCGGCCACAGAGGAAAGTGCCGGTCAGGTTGACATCGATGACAGCCTGCCACTGGGCCAGACTCATCTTCTCCACCAGTTCTCCCTCTTTCACCTTGATCAGCATGCCGTCCCGCAGGATCCCGGCGCAGTTGATGAGGCCATGCAGGCCACCCAATTGTTCTTTGATCGCAGCAAAGGTCGTCTCCACCTCGGCTTCACTCGCCACGTTGCAGACGAACAGGGCGCACTGGCCATCACGACTGCGCAGCTCCGCTTCGGTCACCTCCAGATCGGTGCGATTCACATCGATCAACGCCAGTATGGCGCCCTGCTCCGCGAGCCTCAGGGCGATGGCTCGGCCAAGCCCCCGCCCCGCCCCCGTGACGGCGATGACCTTCTGCTTGATATCCATGGGTACTCCTTGTTGTTAACTGAGTTGCAGCCCGCTTGATGAGGTGATGCGCACACTGCCGCAGACTAACCGGCCGGTGACGGGTCCGGCGTTTTATCCAGATAGAGCTCGACGATGCTGGAAAAATCCTTGTGCTCCTGACCCTGCGTCGCGTGCAGGTTGAACAAGTTACGAGCCAGCGCTCCCATAGGCACGGCGCTGTGGGCATGCTCGGCCAGCGCCATCGCCAATCCCAGATCTTTGACCATCAGCCGGGTCATAAAGCCCCCCTGATAGTGGCGGGCGGCGGGCACGTTCTCCATCACACCAGGCCAGGGGTTGTAACGCTCCAGGCTCCAGTTGTTACCCGAGCTCTTGCCCATGATGGTGGAGAGGACGCCCGGGTCCAGTCCCTCCTTCACCCCGAGCGCCAGCGCCTCGGCGGTGCCCGCCATGTGGATGGCAAGCAGCATGTTGTTGCACATCTTGGCGATCTGGCCCGCCCCGAGCGCCCCGGCATGAAACAGATTCTGCCCCATGTGAGCCAGAATAGGTCTGGCCGCCTCGAAATCCGCCAGTTCACCACCGACGATGAAAGTGAGGGTCCCCGCGCTCGCCCCCGCCACCCCGCCCGAGACGGGCGCATCGATGAAGCGAATGCCGCGCGCCCTGGCCGCCTCCCCGACCTGACGAGCCGAGGCCACGTCGATGGTGGAGCAGTCGATCACCAGAGCCCCCGCAGGCAAGGCCCCCAGCAGATC
>NZ_CAWNYS010000120.1:0-12830 GCF_963878295.1 Aeromonas sp. HMWF014
TGATTACCTGATTACCTGATTACCTGATTACCTGATTACCTGATTACCTGGCGAAGAGGAGAGAGGCTGCCAGCTTGGGCATGGTGTTTATTCTTAGTGAGTTATGTTGGTTTTTTGTTAATTTTATTTGTAATGTGAGGTTGCTGTAAAAATGGCCATGTTGATCGTGAAGTGTATAAAGTGGTTAATTGTTTTTCATTATTTGTAAATGTCGATTTTGTTTTCAAGTTAATGATTTTTAAGTGTTTATTTTTGGATTTATAAAAATCAAAATGTATTTGATGTGCATCAAATGTGTCGTTAATTTGACCGTCAAGCAAAGTTGAATACAGTTGGATTCAGTTTTCTGTACGGATGACATGGATGTGTGTCGTCTTGCAGATGAGAGGTGGCGGGAACTGCCTCTAAATATTGAAAATCGCCTTTGCTTGTTTAACATGCCCGGATAATTGTACTGGTGACCATCTCTCATTAATGAGGCATCGGTCTGCTAACAGTTGCTGAGCAATGATATGGCGGCATCATCGAACATCATGACTCCAGCTTGATCTCGATGATGCCGCATAACAACACACGTTAATGTAGGTATATACGAATGAAAGCTAATAAAATTCTGGTTGCTATGGGTGTTGGTTCCATGCTGCTGTGCGGCTCTGCTGTTGCTGCTGACAGTGCTGGTTCAGGTAAAGTCACCTTTAACGGTGAAATCATCAATGCACCTTGCTCCGTAGACAGTGATTCTGTTGACCAAGTTGTATATTTGGGCCAGATCAGCACCAAGCAGCTGGCCAACGGTGGTGAGTCCGATGAAAAGAATGGGAAGTTCAGTATCAAGCTGCTGAACTGTGACATCACCGAAAAAGATGCCATTAAAGTGACCTTCAGTGGAAACAAAGATAGTTTCGAGCCCAGCCTGCTGGTGATCGGCGGTCAGGCTGCTGGTGCCGGTATCAAGATGATCGCTCCGGGTGGTATTCCCGTTGTTTTGGGCCAGCCTACCGCTGCCTATGGCTTGACAACTGGTGACAACGAGCTGCCCTTCACCGCCGTGCTGAAAGGTTATGCGGTACATGATGATACCAAGAAGCTGATAGCTGGTGACTTCACTGCAGTGACCAACTTTACTCTCTCCTACGAGTAATAGTCTGCCTTAACGTGTGATAAGGGTTGTGGTGGTGAAAACCACCACAACCTCACTCCACTCTCTCTCTTCACATCGGACCTTGATCATGAAGATTTCAATGATGGTGCCAGTGGTGCTGCAGGTGGTGATGATGGCAGGCCCTGCTTGTGCAAATGAGCAGACGGACGGTCTGGCTGAATCAGGTTGCACCCTGGATGAATTGCACAGCATTTCCTTGCAACAGGCACGTCACGGCACGCTGAAATTCAGTGGCTGCCAGACAGGCGGATCTGTGAGGGGGGCATTGTCTCTTATCTCCATGTCAGTGCATGGGGCCATAAGTGACGATCTGGGTATTGTCAGCAATGGACAATACCACAAGGTATCGGGTGAGCGTTTTATTGTCTCGGATATTGTCAATGGTGATATGGAATTCAATATCAGTCTGAATGGCAGCCAAATAGTGTATCCAAATAATACGGCACTGTTCGAACTTAGTTATATGTAAGCAAGCCGATTGCTTAGTGTAGATACCTCATTATGTGAGACCGTTATGATATCCCTAGAGTGAAATTATGAGCGTTGCAACATCAAACTCTGTTAGAAAATTTTATCTAAAAAAAGCTTTTATGCTATGCGTGCCGTGCCTGTTGGTAATGGGTAATAACGCATTGGCAGAAACGGAGTTTAATATTGATGCGCTTGATGTGGATGAGCGAACCAAGATAGATCTTTCCCAGTTTGCGGATGCCGGCTATATCATGCCTAGCGATTACTATCTTGAAATTGAGGTCAACAAGAACAAGTTGCCACTCCAGAAAATCCCTTTTTATGAAGTGGAAGATGGCAAGGGAAAAGGCGGCGTCGCCTGTTTGCCACTGGATATTGTGCCCAGAATGGCACTGACGGATGAGGCCATCGCCAAGATAGATACCTGGCATCAGGGCCAGTGCGCCAACCTGCTGGCGCTTGATGGGGTGGTTATTTCCAACGATATCGGTAATGGACTGCTCAGAATTGCAGTCCCGCAGGCATGGATGAAATACAGTGATCCCAACTGGATTCCGCCCGAGCAGTGGGACGTGGGCATTACCGGTCTGATGCTGGATTACAATATCAACGCCCAAGTCAATGAAGGGAGCGACTATGCCAATAACAATATCAGCAGTTACGGTACCCTGGGGGCAAACTATGGCGCCTGGCGCCTGCGCGGCGACTATCAGGCAAGCTCCTATTGGGGTGATGATGAGCGGTCGTCAGCCGAGCTGAACCGCATTTATGCCTATCGTCCGCTATCGCACATGGCCGCCAAGTTGACGGTCGGCGAACAACAGCTCAACTCCCAGCTTATCGATGGATTTCGCTATACAGGCGTGAATCTGGCCAATGATGAACGCATGTTGCCCCCGAGCTTGCAAGGGTATGCCCCCGAGGTGAGCGGCATTGCCAAGACCAACGCCAAGGTCACTATTTCCCAGTCTGGCCGCGTCATTTATGAGACCAACGTGCCTGCCGGCCCATTTCGCCTCCGGGGGTTGGACAGTTCGGTGCGCGGCAGGCTCGAGGTGCGGGTAGCGGAGCAGGATGGCAGTGTCCACTCCTTTCAGGTGGATACCGCGACAGTGCCCTATCTGACTCGTCCCGGCTATGTCAGGTATAACCTCTCGGTCGGGGCACCCTCCGAGCGGAGGAATTCGACCCATGATGTCCATGGTCCGGGTTTCGTGACAGGGGATTTCTCATGGGGGGTGGCGAACTCCTGGTCGCTTTATGGTGGCAGTATGGTCGCTGGCGAATATAACTCCATGGGGCTGGGGATTGGTCGAGACCTGTATGCGTTTGGCGCAGTCTCTGCTGACCTGACCCAATCCATTGCGAAATTGCCGAGTATGTCCACCAAGAGTGGCCAGTCATTTCGGTTGAACTATGCCAAGCAGTTCGATGAATACAACAGCGCCATCAGCTTTGCGGGTTATCGTTTTTCCCAGCATGACTTCATGACCATGTCGCAGTTCCTGAATAACAAGGACCGACTGGAAAGGAATGAGTCAGCCGCCAGTGACGATTACAAAACCTGGGGAGACAAAGAGCTATATACCATCACTGCCAACAAGACATTCTGGGCCGATGATGCGGCCAAGGCATTGACTGTGTATCTGGATTACACCCATAGAACCTATTGGGATCATGAGGCGGAAAATCGTTACGGTCTGTCAATAAACAAGAGTGTGAATATTGGCACTTTCAAAAATGTCTCTCTCTATTTGTCTGCCTACAAGACCAAGACTGAGAATTATGAGGATGACAAGAGCGTTATGCTGACGGTCAACATGCCGATTGGGGACAGGAAGAGCGGGGGATACAGCGTGCAGTCTTCCAATGGCAAGGTCACCCACCTGGCAACTTATCAGGATTACAGCCGGCCGGATGATACCTATCAGCTGGGGGCTGGGGTGCAAAGCAACGGTCATGCCGTCGCTCGCGGCTACTACAGCCACAACAGCGATATAGGTACCGTCAACCTCAACGCTTACAGCGTACAGAGTGAGTACACCTCGCTGGGGGCAAGCATGCGGGGTGGCCTGACAGCGACCGAACATGGGGCCGCCCTGCACCAGGCAAGCAGACGCGGTGGCACCCGCATGATGGTGGATACCGACAAGGTGCCTGACGTCTCTTTCAACAATGGCCGTGCTGTTACCAACCGGTTCGGGGTCGCAGTGATCAGCGACATGACCGACTATCGCAAGAGCGATACCCGGATAGACGTAGATCAGCTGAGCGATGACATAGATGCCATGAATGCGATCAAGCAAGGTACGCTGACCGAAGGTGCAATTGGTTATAATGCCTTTGAAATTGCTCAGGGTTTCAAGCTGTTGGCGAGTGTAACATTGCCTGATGGCGCCAACCCTCCTTTTGGGGCAACCGTCGTCAAAGAGTCCGGGCGAGTCATTTCAGTGGTGGATGAGGATGGCCTCATCTACCTGACGGGGGTCAAGCCGGATGAATCCTTTGATGTGTCCTGGGGTGGTGCTCGTCAGTGCAAGATAGTGGCGCCGCACGAAGTAACCGATCTGTCGATGAAGACTCTCACTTGCAAGTAATGGGATACCGATGAAAAAGCTGCTCTCTTTTACCTGTCTGGCCGTGCTGGGCATGACGTCAATCAATGCCAGTGCCGCCATAGTGCTGGATCGTACCCGTGCCGTGTATCCTGGTGGTGCCAAATCCATCAGTCTCAATATCAAGAACGAGAGCCAGAAGTTGCCTTATCTGGCACAGGCCTGGATGGAAGATGCCCAGGGGCAGAAGATCTCTTCGCCTTTCGTGGTGCTGCCACCGGTACAAAGGGTCGATGCCAATCAGAAGTCGATCGTCCGGATTGCCAGCGTGCCAGCCATCGATGCGCTGCCCAAGGATCGTGAATCTATCTATTATTTCAACCTGCGCGAGATCCCGCCCAAGAGCGAGAAGAGCAACGTGATGCAGATCGCGGTACAGTCCAAGATCAAGCTGTTCTACCGCCCCGAGGCCATCATCCCGGAGCGTGGTGCCGTCTGGCAGGATCAGGTGACGATCACCAAGCAGGGCACGACCCTGAAGGTCAATAACCCGACCCCTTACTACATCACCTATGTCGGTCTGGCTCATCCGAAGGGCAAGGAAAAAACCGCCATCAAGGGCTTCTCGGCGTTTATGGTGTCACCCAAGTCGGAGATGAGTGCCACAATTCCCGAAGCCTTGCCGGATCAGTTCATTATCAGCTACGTCAATGACTACGGCGGATATATGGATATCAAGTACCAGTGCGCCGACAATGCCTGTAAAGCCATAAAGGGGACATGAACATGGTATTTCGTGCAGGCCTACTTGTAGTCATATTTTTGTCCATGCCAGCGTTAGCCATTAATGGTGAGGTTAGGGCAGCCACAAAAACCTATGACATTGAGCTGGCAAGGGAAGATATAGCCAACCAGGAGAATGCAACGAAAGAATTTCGATGGGATTTGAATGGTACTTACCCTGGTACGGCATTCTGTCCTGCCCAGGACATTATCAATCAACCAATCTATTACAAAGCAGTCATGAGTGCAGGGTTACCCAACGTTGGCGGTGGTTTCGTCAAGTTGAATGAATTTCTGGATCTCAAGGTTGATATCTGGATTGAAGGTAGTCGTCAGGCATATGTAACGGCCCCCTTTAGTGAAGAGTCCAATCAGGGTAGGTTCACCTGCTATAAGAGAAATGGCTCTGCAGATTTTGGGTTTAGAAGTGGTAGCAAGGGAAAAGTGACCTTCCGCGTTCGCAAGCCAATTATCAATGGTGTGCAAATTTCTGACCATGAGATAGTTGAGATGTTTGGTCGATTGGGTAAAACCGATGTTGGCTTCAATAATGATGTTATGTCAAGAATAGTCATCAGGTCTTCAGTGCTTTATGTGCCAGAAAAATGTACTATTAATGGCGGTCAGTTAATAGAAGTTGAATTTGGTGATCTACCAGGGGGGGGGTTGGATGGCAATAATTATGAAAAAACAGTCCCGCTAAACTTTGTCTGTAGCGGCGGGGTGTTTGATAAAGATGCATCAATGAAAATAAACTTGGCTATCTCTGGCAAGCCGGTTTCTTTTGACTCAAATTATTTGAGAACCACTCGAGATGGTTATCAGGGTGGAAATGCCATTAATAACCTGGGTATAAAATTCAAGCAACTGGACGGAACGCCTCTCAACCTGAATGACTGGTATCCAGTGTCAATGCAGGGAAATATCGGTGACTGGGGTTTTATTGCGGCACCTGTCAGTCCTGCCGGTGTTGAAGTCGAAGCCGGTGATTTCTATGCGACCGGTACGATCGTTGCGTCATTTCAGTAGGAGGAGGTATGTTGCGCTTAGTCTATTTCGGGTTGCTAATTATCCCTTTGTGGGTCAGTGCTGCGGCTGACGACCTTGAACTCCTTGGCGGCGAGCTCAACCTCCATGGCCGAATTATTGCCCAACCCTGCGTCATCTCTCCCGAATCGGCCGATCAGTCGGTCGACCTGGGGGTGGTTGACGTCAGGGCTCTCTACTCGGCAGGTACCGGGGAGGAGGTGAAATTTTTTATCCGTCTCACCAACTGCAAACCCGGTATTTTCCGCATGGCCAAGGTGACCTTCAGCGGTACTGCAGACCCGCAGATGAGCGGTGCCTTGGCGTTTTCTGCCGGTTCCGCCAAGGGGGCCGGGATCAGGCTCTATAATGCCGCTCAGACCAAGCTGGATTTGGGCACTGCTTCTAGCGGCTATGCATTGGGTGATTCAACGGAAAATGAACTGCTGTTTTACGCTCGGGTTGAGGGCCACCCGAAGGCGATCGCCGACAAGAATATCACGCCTGGGGATTATACCGCGGTGGCTAACTTCATTGTCTCCTATGAATAACCTCAAAGCTCATTACGCTGGATGACATTTAAATTCCCTCTGCTGGGCCAAGAGATAACACCCCCCATATAGCTGGAGAGATATATCCCGTCTGGCAACTTAATAAATAGCAACTTCTGTTTGGGTGGGGTAAGGGCAGCCACCAGGGTGGCGACCATGCCATTGCTGGTCAATGCTTTCTGGTCGATAAAATTGACGATGGTATTCTTTATCTCGACCGCAATATCACCCTGATCCCGCTCTATATTGCCAACGGAATCCAGATTAAACAGGGTTTGTCCCTGATGATCGGTTGCTATCACAGTGGCCACCACAATTTCTCTGTTCATGGCAACCATGATTTTGCTTTTTCTGGCGATTTCGACCCAGTTATCCGGCGCTTGGCAATTGCTGTGATATCTGACAGTGGTATTTGGATAGTGATAGTAGTTGTGGGAAACGTTTTCGCCCTGCAATGCCATGGTATTAATGACGCACTGCAGCTCCTCAGCGACGGAATGGCCGGCTCTCAGTAGGAAGACATTAGCTAACAACTCTTTATTTTTATTATCAATAGAGAAGTAGCTGATAGCTTCCTTTCCGATGAGAATGGAAACACGCTCCTCTTCATTGCGCGGCACTTTTTTAACAAGCGGTGCCAGCATATCAATCTTCAATTTTAATGCATTCTCAGTCTCGCTGGTCGTAGAGAGAGAAACGTGGCCGAGATTAATCGTTCTAAGGGTATTTTTATTGCTGTAACGATAAATAAGCGCTGCCAGCGAGCAGGCCACCACAATCAGCAGTGCAACCAGCATAATGCGCTTTGGGCTGAAATAGCGATCGGATTTTCTGCGAGAGTATTGTCGTCTGGCCCGCGGTGAGTCCCCTGACGTTTCTGCCCTTGCCTCCGTATTCTCAGCCTCCCCGGTGACCTCAATGGGTGCACAGAAGATATAACCTACCCTGGGAATGGTATCAATTGCATCCAGTAGGCCAAATGATTCCAGTTTTCTCCTCAGGGAGAGGATCTGTCTATTAAGGTTGGTGTCAGTATTGTCCTGATTTGGCCACAAGGCTTCCTGCAGTATGTTTCTGGGAATGACACTGCCAGCCTCCTCACACAGCATGTCGAGGAGCTCGGCCTCTTTGTTACTGAGCTTGATGTCTTTTTCGTTCTTTGAGAGCCTGAATGTTGCAGCGGAGAAATAGATATCCTCTGAGATTTTATAAATTTTGTTACTCATGTGTGACTCACCTTACTGCCAAGGCGTGCATTTTACCACCATGTCGCAGTTGTTCAAATAACGCCAAATTAACAATTTCTTTTACTATCAATCAATTATGTCCCCATCGAAGTGCTGGGCGAGTGACATGGTACTACAGTCGATTAACTTGGTTCAAAAATGCCCAAAAAGATGACCATTTATGTCATCGTTCTCACTCAGGATGAAGGCAGGGGATAATGTTGGCCTTGAGCGGGGTTTCTCTTCAATAAGGTGTGAATCGACGGCACCAACTGTATCGGAAATTGTCGTATGACGCCTTATTGTTTGAAGATAGATGGCTGATATGGTTTTCGTTGTGGCTTGAGAGCCCCGCCCATGTCGGGCCAGGGTTGCCAGAGGTCCGGCACCATAAAGCCGGGCAGGGTTGCGCGGATCCAGGCGGCGAGCTCCGGATAGGGCACAGGCTCGCCGTGCCAGTCGATGAAGGCGGCGGGGCGTTGCCCCCACTCGTCGTTTGGCATGGGCACCACCAGTGCCTGCGCCACGGCGGGATGATCCACCAGCCGCTGCTCTATGGTTTCGGGCTGTATGTTCTCACCCCCCGAGATAAACAGGTTGTCGATCCGCCCCTCTACCACCAGCTCGCCACCGGCGCTGAAATGCCCCTTGTCGCGGGTGTGAAACCAGCCAGCCTCGTCAAGTGGCCGCTCCAGCATGCCCTCCTGGAAATAGCCGGCAAACAGGGTGTCACCGCGCACGCAGATCTCATCTTGCTGAATGCAGACTTCCCGCCCCGGCAGCGGTTTGCCAACCACGCCAGCGGCGGTCGGCTGGCCGGTGCAGACCTGGCTGCCCATCTCGGAGAGACCATAACTCGACTTGGGGGTGAACCCCATGGCCGCGAGGCGAGCAACCAGCGGCTGCGGGATGGCGGCACCCCCGAGCAACAGCTCGCGCAAGCGGGTACGAGCGGGGTCAAAGCCCTCTGCCAGCAGGCGCCAGAGCTGGGTCGGCACCAGTGAGAGATGGGTGATGGGCAAGTGTTCGAGGCGCGTCTTGAGGGGCTGGCTGCGATCGTCCAGTACCAGGCTGGCGCCCGCCAGAAAGACCCGGAACAGGATGGCGTAGCCACCGATGTGAAACAGCGGCAGGGAGAGCAGCCAGCCACACTTCTCATCCAGTGGGAGCAAGGAGGCTGAGCCTCGCGCCGAAGCCAGGTGATTGGCGAGGCGATGCACCACGGCTTTCGGTGTGCCGCTGGAGCCCGAGGTGAGGATCATATTGTTGAGCCGGGCGGGATCCAGCGGCCAGGGCTGATCGGCTGCCGCCAGTTCAGTGTTGAAATCCAGCCGTAGTGGGCACCAACTTCCAGCCGGAATGTCGTCGGCCGACCAGAAGGCGGCCACAGCCAGCTGCTGCGCCAGTTCGGCCTGTCTGGCTGCTGGAAAGGCGGGGTTGAGCGGGCAGAGGACGATGCCGCTACGCACGCAGGCCCAGGCCAGCAAGACGTCCGGCAGGGCGCCGCGTACCACGGCAGCCAGCCGGTCGCCGGCTTTCAAGCCAGCGATCTTTAGCTGCCGGCACAGGCTGTTGAGCCGTGCATCCAGCTGCTGATAGCTGAGGGGGCTGTCTGTGTGGATGGCAATGTGCTGGGGTGATGCATGTGCCCAGTGACGCACCGGGCAGGGCTCCAGGGGGGCGTGATGGTCAGATGTCGGCAGCATGAAGGCCTTTTCAGTCACGGTGAAACAGGGGCTCCAGCAGGCCAGGATCGGGTTTACCTTGCTGGTCCAGCAGATCGCTTGCCAGCCAGCGTTTGGTGTCCAGGCCCGGCGCCTGATCCGGTGCCCACTCACCTGCGAGACGGGCGAGCTGGCCGAGGCCGACCCCGGACTCGAAGCAGGAGGAGACGACCACTTTCAGGCGCAGCTCGCGGGCGCGGGCCACCAGTGCCTCGCTGTTGGCTAGCGAGCCGAGCAGCATGGGCTTGAGCACCAGGGCTCTCAACTGCGGGATCGGCTCCCAGGATTTACCCTGTGCCAGCAGTTCGTCGATGGCCACCGGCATGCCGGTGCGGCTCGCCACGAAGGCGATGTCGTCAAAGTTGGCGCAGGGATCTTCCAGATACTCAATCCGGTTTGGATCCAGGTGACCGCAAAAGGCCCAGGCCTCCTCGCGGGTCCAGCCCTGGTTGGCATCCAGCACCAGCTTGAGGGTGGGGATGCGATCGCACAGCAGGCGGATCAGCGCCAGCTCGTCACGCATGGGATAACGGGCCACCTTCAGTTTTGCCTTGCTGGGTGTCTGGTGCAGCCAGTTCTTCCAGTGTTTGAGCAGCTCCTGAGGGGAGCCTTGAATGAGGGGATAAGGCTCGGGCAGTGCCGCTGTCTGTTCCGGCCAGACCCGCCGAGCACAGTCCAGACCAAATTGCACCGAGGGCAGCAGGGGCGCGATGGGCAGCCCCTGAGCCAGCTGCTCCAGACAGCCGAGGGCCTCGGCTTGCGCCTCGGCCAGGGTCTCTCTGGAGAAGCCAGGCAGGGGGGCAATTTCCCCCCAGCCGTCGTTGATGCGCACCAACAGCCCCTCTCGCGCCACCTCCACCTTGCCGTGAAAGGTCAGTGGCTGGGTAAAAGGCAGTAGATAGCGATACAGGGCAAGTGTCATCAGGGGTTCCGCTTGTATTTGGAGAAGTCGGGACGGCGTTTCTCGTTGAACGCGTTGCGCCCTTCCTGACCCTCTTCGGTCATGTAGAACAGCATGGTGGCATTGCCCGCCAGCTCCTGCAAGCCCGCCTGGCCATCACAGTCGGCATTGAGGGCCGCTTTCAGGCAGCGCAGCGCCATCGGGCTGTTCTGCAGCATCTCGCGGCACCAGCGCACGGTTTCGCGCTCCAGTTCGGCCAACGGCACGACTGTGTTGACCAGACCCATGTCGAGGGCTTGGCTAGCGTTGTACATGCGGCACAGGAACCAGATCTCGCGGGCCTTCTTCTGGCCGACGATACGGGCCATGTAGGAGGCGCCCCAGCCGCCGTCGAAGGAGCCGACTTTCGGACCGGTCTGGCCGAACTGGGCGTTGTCGGCGGCGATGGTCAGGTCGCACATCATGTGCAGTACGTGGCCACCCCCGACCGCATAACCGGCCACCATGGCGACCACGGGTTTCGGGCAGGTGCGGATATCGCGCTGGAAGTCGAGCACATTGAGGTGATGGGTGCCCTCGTCATCCCGGTATCCACCGTAGTCGCCCCGGATCTTCTGGTCGCCACCGGCGCAGAATGCCTTCTCGCCAAAGCCGGTGAGTATGATGGTGCCGATATGATCGTCATAACGGGCATCGGCCAGCGCCTGCAGCATCTCTTTCACGGTGCGGGGGCGGAAGGCGTTGCGCACCTGAGGGCGATTGATGGTGATTTTGGCAATGCCATCGCCGGACTTGTGATAGAGGATGTCCTCGTAACCGGCGGAGCAATCGCGCCACTCGACAGGTGCGTACAGTTCCGCTTCCGTCATTGCCTCAATCATGTTGTTTTCCTTCTGGTCTGGTCGTACTCAGATTGAGCAATCGCGTCATCTGAACGGGGGCATACAGTTCAGCTTTCGTCATTGCGTCCATCATGTGCACGCTCTTTTTCTTGTTGGTGATAAGCCCGCAATGCCGGCTCAGGTAAATTGTGTTGTGCCGTGTTATGGCGTACTCGCAATCCAGTCGCGCAGGCACGAGGCAAATCGATCGGGCTGGCTGGCGTGCAGATTGTGGCCGCCATCCAGTGTCAAGTGATGGATATTGCAGCCCTGCTTCACCAACTGGCAAGCCAGCTGATGGAATTTGTGATCCCGGCTGCCGGAGAGCCAGCTCACCGGCAGCCGGGCTCCGACCAGCGGTTTTGCTCTTAGCCAGGCGGCGAGATCCGGCTGCTGGCCCAGCGAGGTGGCGCGCAGCATGGCCGCGATAGCGTGGCCCTCGTTGCCCAAACGTCTGGCGATCTGGCGGGCGCGGGCCGCTTCGTCGAGATCGGCGAAGACCCCTTGTCGATACCAGTCGGCCAGCACGGCGGCCAGCGGTTCGCGCTCGAAGCGCCGGGCCCAGCACTCGTCGTGTTCGATGCGAGCGGCCCGCTCGGCCAGCGGCAGGCCGGGATGGCAATTTTCCAGCAGCAGGGCCTGCAATCCGGCAGGGGCTCGACTGGCGTGATAGAGGGCGAGCCGCCCACCCAGCGAATAACCGGCCAGTCGGTACTGCGCGATGCCGAGTGCCTTTAGTGCATCGCAGAGCCACTGATGGGTCTGCTCGAAGCCGGTCACGCTCAGCCCCCGGTTGTTGCCGTGACCCGGCAGATCCAGCGCGTGGCAATCTACTCCAGGCAAGGCTTCGATCACTGGCTGCCAGTCGCGGCCATCGCCGAGCAGACCGTGCAGCAGTACCAGAGGCAGTTCCTGGCTGTTCGGGTTAGAGGCCACGAATAGCCGCCCCCAGTGCTTTCAGATCTTCGGCCACCTCGCTGCTCGGTACCTTGATTTCAATCAGAGTTACTTTCTTTTCCAACGGCGGGTTTTTCAGGGCTGCGCCGTAGGCCTGCTCGAATTCAGCCAGCGTGGTTGGTGCCCGATAATGGAGGCCGAACATGGCGGCGGCCTGCTCGAAGTGCAGGCCGTGGGGCAAGCAGTAGTAGGTCTCCAGCAGCCGATCGCCGGTGGGCACCGGCAACATGCGAAAGATGCTGCCGCCGTCGTTGTTGAGCAGGATCACCACCAGCGGTCGGCTCGATTTGCCGAGCAGGGCCAGGCTGTTGAGATCGTGCAGGGCGCTGAGATCCCCAATCAACAGGGTCGTCGGCTGGTCGCTCGACTGGGCGAAACCATAGGCGCTGGCGATGAGGCCATCGATGCCGGAGGCACCGCGGTTGGTCATCACCCGGCTCGGTCCCTTGCCCGCTTCGCCGAGCATGTCCATCAGCCGGGCCGGCATGCTGTTGCCAACGAACAGCTGACCTTGAATGAGGGAGCCCAGCCGATGGCAGACACCGAGCTCGGAGAAGCGATCGCAAGCGCTGCGGATCTGGCGGGTGGCACTC
>NZ_CAWNYS010000120.1:12897-22578 GCF_963878295.1 Aeromonas sp. HMWF014
CAGGGGTGCTGCTTGATGAACTGGCCGAGCCGTTTGGAGATGAGGCGGGCACCGAATTGCAGCAACACTTCGGCGCGGGCCAGCTCGGCCACGAAGCAGCTGTCTTGCAGGGCGAGATCCATGTGAATAAGGTTGCGGGCATCGAAGCGGATCTGGCTCTGCAGATCCGCCAGCAGCGGCCAGCCGAGGCGCTCGGCCAGCTCGGCCACCACTTGTGCCTGGGCGGGATCCTGAATGCGTCCCGCGACTATGACGCCGCGTTTGCCCTGCAAGGCCGCCCAATCGGGCTGGCGGGGACAGATCTGCGCGTTCTGCTGCCAGGGGCTCCAGGGCTCGCCTGAATGCAGCCAGTCACCGAGCGGTGCCAGATAGTCGGAAAAATCCAGGTATTCATCGCCGGGATAGAGCGGCTCGGGGTACATGCAGTTGAAGTGCACCGGCCCCGGCGTCAGCGTCTGCTGGGCCAGGGCCTGATCCACCGAGCTCAGCACGAAGGCTGCGGGTATGGTCGGGGTGGGGCTCGGCAGGTTCTGCTGATAGACGGGGTAGCGACCGAAGATCCCCTGCTGATCGATCGCCTGGTTGGCGCCGTTGTCGATAAGCTCGGGTGGCCGATCGGCCGAAAGAATGATGAGCGGCACGCCTGTGAGCTGTGCCTCGGCCACCGCTGGCCAGAGGTTGGCTACCGCCGTGCCCGAGGTCATGATCACCGCCACCGGTCGGCCGCTGCCCTTGGCCAGCCCCAGCGCCATAAACCCCAAGCCGCGCTCGTCAAAGTGGAGGTGGCGACGAAAACCGGGGTGGGCGGCGGCCGCCATGGTGAGCGGCGCCGAACGTGAGCCGGAGGCCAGCGCTATGTCCCGCACGCCGAGGCGATGAAGCTCTTCCAGCAAGAGGGAAGACCAGACGTGATTGAAGGTGGCATGTTGACTGGCAAACACGGGGCTCGCAAACATGGGGCTCTCGCTGAATGAGGGGTCGATGGGAAAACGCTATCCCAGCAGGGAGAGCACGTTGGCGATCTTGTTGTCGAGTTCGGCCCACTCGGCGGCGGGCTCGGATCCCGCCACTATGCCTGCCCCGGCGAACAGGGTGATGGTCTGCGCCGTGACGCGGGCACTGCGGATGGCGACGGAGAACTCGGAGGTTTCCCGGCTCAGCATGCCGCAGGCACCGGCATACCAGCCGCGATCATGGGGTTCGAACTCGCGGATGAAGGCCAGTGCGGCTTCGCGCGGGGCGCCGCCCACGGCGGGGGTGGGGTGCAGGGCATCCAGCAGTTGCCAGTCACACACCCCGGGCTTGAGTTCGGCCTCTATGTCGCACTTGAGGTGCTGTAGCAGCCGCAGTTTCAGAATGCGCGGCTCGGTCAGGCTGGCGCTCGTGGTGAGCGGTGCCAGCCGGCTGAGGATGTCAGCGTGCACCAGCCGGTTTTCCAGCTGATTCTTGCTGTCGGTCAGCAGTTCGGCGGCCAGGGCCGCATCGGTCGCCTCGTCGCCGGATCGGCGAATGGTACCTGCCAGCGCCTCGGTGAAGAGGTGGTCTTGCTCCCGGCGGTAGAGTCGCTCGGGGGAGCAGGAGATGAAGCTCTGCTCGGGGGAGAACTGAAAGCCGAAGTGGAAGCACTCCTGGGCGTGTTGCGCCCACTGTGCCAGCAGTGACCAGGGGCAGAGTTGATCGTCGTGTAGCTGGCGGGAGAGCAGGCTCTCCCGCGACAGCACCACCTTGGGGGTGTGCGCCTGAAAGTCTGGCGCCGTCACCCGCTCGACCAGCGTCTGCCACTGGGCGGGGCCGGGGCAATCCTGGCGCTGCCAGGGCTGTTTTTGCAGGACAGGCAGCGGGGCTTCCGGGTGCAGGGCATCGAGGGCCGCTTCGGCCGCCTGCAGCTCGGCATCGAGATTGTCGTCGGTCAGCCAGAGATTGAGGCAGAGACTGACGCACTCGCCACGGCGCACCAGCTCGATGCGAGGCAGCACGAAACGGCAGGGGCCAAATCCTTGCCAGCCGGATTGGGCCGGATCGAACGCCAGTCCGCCGTAGTAGCGTGGGCTGTCGTCGTGGGGCTGGTTGGCGTGCTCGCAGACCTGCTGTATGTCTTGCGGCCGGGTCAGCTCACGAATGCTGCCCAGCGCCACGTATTCGGGCTTGTCGTGCCCTCTGGCATGCCAATAGATACGGGGATAGAGGGTCTGCGCCGCGAGCCAGCCCAGGAAGGAGCGGATCTCGACAGCCACGCGCAGCCGCACGAAGCCGCTGGCGTTGCTGTGACGCAGGGCGTCCAGTTGTTGCTTGATATGGGTCTGAGCCAACATGGATTTCGTCTATGAGCCGATAGTGACGGTCAATCCTGCAGAAGGATGCCGTTGGTTTATGCCAAAGGAGCGATTATTCCTATATATTATCTGCCCATTCGTCCATGTAAATCGCCCGGGGAGCTGACTCCCGAGGGGCCAAGTATACCGAAATCCGGTTCGATAACCCTTAACACGATCAATATCTGATTGTTTGGCCATCACAATATGACAAATACCTTCTCTATCTGGTTGTTGGCGGCGCGTTTGCGAACACTGCCGCTCGCCTGCTCTTCCATCCTGCTGGGATCAGGGCTCGCGGCCAGCCGTGGCGCCTTCGATGGCACCATCATGGCGCTCTCCTTGCTGACCGCCATCCTGTTGCAGATCCTCTCCAACCTGGCCAACGATTACGGGGATGCTGTCTCCGGTGCCGACAATGGTGAACGGATCGGTCCCCAGCGCGCCGTGGTCTCTGGTCTTATTACCCAAAAGCAGATGCGCATAGCCATGGCGCTGACCGCGCTGGCGGCGGTGGCGAGCGGTCTGCTGTTGTTGGGTTGTGCCTTCGGTGGCCAGTGGCTGCAGATCCTGGCGTTTGTGGTATTGGGCGGCGCAGCCATAGTGGCGGCCATCACCTACACGGTGGGCAAGACCCCTTATGGCTATCGTGGTTTCGGCGATATTTCGGTGTTTCTGTTCTTCGGTTTGTTGGGGGTGCTCGGCTCCTACTACCTCTTCACCAAGAGCCTGGAGTGGGATCTGTTGCTGCCTGCCACCGCTTGTGGCCTGTTGGCCACCGCCGTGCTCAATATCAACAATGTGCGCGACATCGAGACCGATGCCGCCAGCGGCAAGATCACCCTGGCGGTACGCCTTGGCCGTAACCGTGCCATCGCCTATCACTGGGTGCTGCTGGGGGCGGCGCTGCTGGCGGCCATTGCCTTTATCCTGACCCAGCCCGCCAGTGTCTGGCCCTGGATCTTCCTGCCCGCCATGAAGCCGCTCACCGACGCCGCCAAGACCCTGCGTACGAGTGTCGATGGCGAGGTGCTGACCGGTGCGCTCAAGAAGACCGCCATCAGTGCCTTCCTGTTCAGCCTGCTGCTCTCCATCGGGCTTGCACTCTCCTGATGATCTGCCGGCTGGTAGCTATATGAAGCGGGCTCCCTGGATGGGAGCCCTTTTTGTGTGTCGACGAAGCGTGTTGGCACTGAATCTGTCAGACAGGAACCCAGTCATGCGTGAATCACTCAAACGGAAAATCATTCAGGTCTGCCAGCAGAAAATTGCGCAGAAGGGGGACGCGGTGGGCGTCTCCTTCTATGCGTTTTTTGCCAACCGCAATGATGATCCCGAGCTGCTGATGGAGGCAGCGACCTGGTGGATCCAGACCCATGGACTCGACCATTTCGAGAAGGCCAGCAAGATCCTCCTGCTGGTCGAGCAGGAGTGAACGTAGGTTGTAATGAAACAGAGAGGGCTCCCAAGCGGGAGCCCTCTCTGTTGGTCGATGATGCTATCGACTAGCTGGCGCGCGCCACCTTGAGGGTTCGGCGGGAGAAGAGCAGGGTATCCAGCAGCCAGATAACGACCATGGAGGCGCCCACCAACGGGAAGCAGATACCGAGCAGCACCAGCACGGCGATGGCGCCGCGCATGGGGGGCAGTTTGGCCGGCAGCGGCGGGGCCGCGAGACGGCCCTGCGGGCGGCGGCTCCACCAGATCCAGAGGCCACTCACTGCGCTCAACAATACCATCAGGCAGATGAGCAGCATGGCGAGTTGATGGGGCCAGCCGTAGAGCTTGCCGGTGTGCAGCATGACGCCGGTTTCCACCGTCTTGGCGACCAGGCTGTAATCCTGCCAGCGCACGTCGGCCAGTACCTTGCCGCTGTACTGATCTATGTGCAGGGTGGCATCGTTGCGCGGATCATCGGCGAACAGGGCTATGGTGTAGACGCCGCTCTTGCCGGCCGGCGGCGTGATGCTGTAGCCCGGGGTGACCTGGCGCTCGTTGGCAAGCTCCACCACCTGTTGCAGCGAGATGCGGCGCTCGGCCATCACCATCCCCTCGTGTTCCCCGCCATGGTTCATGGCACTGTGATCGTGCCCTGCCGAACTCGGCGGCATGGCCGTGTCAGCCATCGCCATGGACGCCATCTCATCGGGCTGTGTCGAGCTCGGCATGGGGGTGTTCTCCATCGCCCAGGGCACAGTTTGGTCGTGGGCCTGGTTCAGGCTGCGGGCAAGCGGCGTGGATGCGGGCACCTGGTTCCACATGGCAGCGGGGAAGCGGTTCCAGACGTTGGCGAACTGATCTCCCCAGAAACCGGTCCAGGTCATGCCGCTTAGCAGCAACAGCAGCAGGAAGCCCGCGCCCCAGAAGCCGACCACGGCGTGCAGATCGCGCCACCAGAGGCGTCCGCGCTGGTTCATTCTGGGCCAGAGGATGCCGCCCACACCGGGCCCCTTGCGTGGCCACCACAGATAGAGGCCGCTGATGAGCAGTACTATGCCCCAACCGGCGGCCAGCTCGATCACTCTATCCCCGGTGGTGCCGAGCAGCAGCTCGGCGTGCAGGGCACGGGCCACCGCCTGCAGATTCCATTGGTTGTCCAGGGCGCCGAGCAGGGCGCCGCTGGCGGGATCGAGGAACAGGGTCAGCTCGCGGCCCCCCTGGCGGACGATGAACTGGGCGCTGGCATCCGGGCTGACCGGTGGCAGGTACTTGCTCAGGCTGGCGTCCGGCATGGCGGTCCGTGCCTCGGTCCACAGCGCATCGGCGCTCAGGGTCTGGCTGGCAGGCGTCGCCTTCATCAGCTCGGGATACATGAGATTGTCGAGCTGGGGCTTGAACAGGTACACAATGCCGGTGAGGGAGAGCAGGATCAGGAAGGGGGCGACGAAGAGGCCGGCGTAGAAGTGCCAGCGCCAGATCCGCTGGTAATGACTCGAGTCCCGGTTTTTCATCTCTGATCCTTGCGTTAATGACCAACGTTTCTGTTGGTGGAATGTTCATGGCGGCGCGGATAATAGCAGCAACGTTTTGTTAACTGCAACAGAACATGATGGGAGGGGCGGCCGATCCATATTGCTTGGTTATCTGTGCCCGCCATGGGCTGTCAGGCGCTAGCACAAAGGCTTGGTCATCGGGGGGGCATGGAATGTTGATAGATAAATCCTTACATTGTTGCAACATGTCACCGTTCTGGTGCAGTGGGAAAGGATCCAGGGAAGGAGACTGGCGTGAAGGTGCAACCACACGGCCATGTTGAGATACAGCGGCGCTGACAGGTGTTGATCTGTCCGCCGAGCGGCCCCTTCAACCTGATGGGGGCCATGGGCTATGAGACTGCCTTCAGCCAGCAGAGAGCTAAATTGCGCGATGCGCCCATGGGAATTGCCGAGGTGGCGACCGAGTGTGTGACTGCAGTGCGCCGAGGTGCTTACCCGGTTTTGTCGTCAGCTCGGCTGGTGCGCCGCCAATGGCGGGAGCGTCAAGCAATACCTGGCCGATCAGGCTCACTCCAGCTTGATAAACCATTTGTCCCGCTCATCGATGCAGTCGGGCTCACCCATCTCAAACTCGCGGCAGATCAGCGGTCGCACTTCATAGATACGGCACATCATGGTATTGCGGTCCAGCGCCGCACACCAGCCATCTTCTAGCCGGTGCATCACGGGCACCTGTCCCTCTATTTCGTCCACGTAGCGATCTGGCACGCCGGTATCGGTAAACAGCATGACTTCGAGGCGGCAGCAGCAGGCTTCGCAGTTCTGGCAGCTGACATCGGCTTGGGGTTCTCTGTTCATCTGTGTTGTCCATGCCATCGAAATAGCACATGTTCGATAAAAAACAGGCGCCTGCAAAGGCGCCCGTGCTGTGGTTCGTGACGCGTCGGGCAGGGTGCTGCCCGGCATCCTCCTTAACCCAGTTTGCGGGCGCGGTAGGTGCGCCCCTTGATCTTGCCTTCCTGCAACCGCTTGAGGGCGGCGCTTGCCACGCTGCGCTTCACCGCTACGTAGGAGTACTGCTCGGAGATCTGGATCTTGCCAACATCGGCCCCGGCAATACCGCCTTCGCCGGTCAGGGCACCCAGGATGTCACCGGCCCGTACTTTGGTCTTGCGGCCCGCATCGATGGAGAGGGTCACCATCTGCGGCGCGATCGGCTTGATCTCGCGGCCTATCTCGGCCAGATCTCCCTGCGGCATCGGGGCCTGCTGGTACTCTTCGATGAAGTTGACGCGCTGGGCTTCGTTCGGCTGATACAGGCTCAGGGCCAGACCCTGCTGGCCGGCGCGGCCAGTACGACCGATGCGGTGCACGTGCACTTCCGGATCATAGGTCAGCTCGAAGTTGATGACGGCGCCCAGCTCCTTGATGTCCAGACCACGGGCCGCCACGTCGGTGGCGACCAGAATGGTGGCGCTGCCGTTGGCAAAACGCACCAGTACCTGATCCCGCTCACGCTGCTCCAGATCGCCGTTCAGCGCCAGCGCCGAGAAGCCTTTGGCGGCCAGATGGTCGGCCACGTCGTTACAGGCGCGCTTGGTGTTGCAGAACACCACGCAGGAGCTTGGCTGATAGTGGCTCAGCAGCCAGGTCAGGGCGTCGAGGCGCTGACCGGCAGGCACTTCGTAGAGCTTCTGTTCGATGGCGCTCCCCTCGTGCAGGGACTCCACGCTCACCTCGACCGGATTGCGCTGCACGCCGCGACTCATCTGGGCGATCCCTTCCGGGTAGGTGGCGGAGAAGAGCAAAGTCTGACGCTGCTGGGGAGCATGGCTGATGACCCGGTTTATCTCTTCGCCAAAGCCCATGTCCAGCATGCGATCCGCTTCATCCAGCACCAGCGTCTTGAGGCCGGAGAGCTCCAGCGTGCCCTGTTCTAGGTGCTTGAGAATGCGCCCCGGGGTACCGACGGCGATGTGGGCACCGAAACCCAGCGTGGCGGATTGCGGCGCGGTCGGGGTGCCGCCACACAGGGTCACCAGTTTGACGTTGGGCAGGGCGCGCGCCAGACGACGGATCTCCTGGGCCACCTGATCTGCCAGTTCGCGGGTTGGGCAGAGCACCAGCGCCTGCACCTCGAGCCGGTTGACGTTGAGGCTGGAGAGCAGGCCGAGGGCGAAGGCGGCTGTTTTGCCGCTACCGGTCTTGGCCTTGGCGATCAGATCTTTGCCATCAAGCACCAGGGGCAGGCTCTGGGCCTGGATCGGGGTCATCTGCAGATAACCCAGACTGGCGAGGTTTTCGAGCAGGGCGGGGGAGAGGTTGAGGCTGCTAAATTCGCTGTTGTTCACAAAAGGACTCTATTTCGGAGAAAACGGGGATGCGCTAACGCTAAGGCCGCGCATTGTACCAGAATGCGGCCTCGGGTGTGGCGGATTTTTGAACGCCTGAGCAAAGGCATGTGGTGAGGCGTGTGAAGGAAAAAGCGGGGCTTTTCCTGTTTGTGTGCGAGGAACAGCATACAAAACAGCGTCAAAAATAGCGCGATGAAGCTGACCCCGTTCATCGAAAATAAGATAAACGTTTTTCAATCTGGTTTGATTAAATATTTTTATATCAAATTTAACCTGACCGCACCGATGGGACGGTGAACGCTTTGAGTGGATGTTTAAATGAGATGGATTACCAGTTTTAAAACTGAATGATTTATTTGTAAGTGACTGTTTGTTGGTTGTTTTATGTTTGATTAACGATGATTTAATGCCGCGCTTGGCGTTTAATTAATTTAAAAACGTTTGTATTATCCTGCATGCATAATATTGCGCGGGATTGTGATGGCTATCTGATTTTTAAATGTGCAAATGTCTATGATTGCGCCGGTCAAAAATTACAATTCACTCAGGTGCTACAGGTATGGAATTCGTTCACTTTGTGCTCGGACTGGTCATGGTCCTCGCTCTCGCGTTGCTGGCTAACCGCCACAACTGGAAACAGATCAAACTGCGTTATATCGGCCAACTGCTGGTGGTCGAACTGGCGCTGGCCTGGTTCATGCTGAACTCCGAAGTGGGTCTGGCGGTGGTGGGGGGCTTCGCGGCTGGTTTTACCAAGTTGATGGAGTTTGCCAAACAGGGTACCGACTTTGTGTTCGGTGGCCTGGTCAACGAAGGGGCCTTCTCCTTCTTCCTGATGGTGTTGATGCCCATCGTCTTCATCTCGGTGCTGATCGGTATTTTGCAGTACATCCGTCTGCTGCCCATCGTCATCCGCAGTATCGGTACCGTGCTGGCCAAGATCAA
Source organism: Aeromonas sp. HMWF014 (assembly GCF_963878295.1). Taxonomy (NCBI): domain Bacteria; kingdom Pseudomonadati; phylum Pseudomonadota; class Gammaproteobacteria; order Aeromonadales; family Aeromonadaceae; genus Aeromonas; species Aeromonas sp. HMWF014. The sequence continues at coordinate 21,445 of NZ_CAWNYS010000120.1, forward strand.
CGGCATGGGCAAGCTGGAATCCTTCAACGCCATCAGCTCCATGATTGTCGGCCAGTCCGAGAACTTCATCGCGCTCAAGAACACACTGCCGCACCTGAACGAGAAGCAGATGTACACCCTGGCGGCGACGGCCATGTCCACCGTTTCCATGTCCATCGTCGGTGCCTATATGCAGCTGATCGAGCCGCGTTACGTGGTCGCCGCGCTGGTGCTCAACATGTTTAGCACCTTCATTGTGCTCTCTCTGATCAACCCGTATGAGCCGGACAACTCGGTCACCGACCTGAAAGCCATCGTCGAGGGCGACGAGCACCACACGCCGAAGAGAGAGAACTTCTTCGAGATGTTGGGCGAGTACATCATGGCCGGTTTCTCCGTGGCCGTGATCGTGGCGGCCATGCTGGTGGGCTTTATCGCCCTGATCGCCCTGATCAACTACCTGTTCGAGCTGGCGTTTGGCGTCAACTTCCAGTACGTCATGGGCTACCTCTTTTATCCGATCGCCTGGATCCTGGGTATCCCGAGCGGTGAAGCGCTGCAAGCCGGCTCCATCATGGCAACCAAGCTGGTGACCAACGAGTTTGTGGCCATGATGGACCTGGGCAAAGTGGCTGCCGAGCTCTCTCCGCGCACCGTCGGCATCCTCTCCATCTTCATGGTGTCGTTCGCCAACTTCAGCTCCATCGGCATCATTGCCGGGGCGGTGAAGGCACTGAACGAAGATAAGGGCAACATGGTTTCCCGCTTTGGCCTGAAGCTGGTGTACGGTTCTACCCTGGTGAGCCTGCTCTCTGCTGTGATTGCCGGTGTGATGATCTAATCGCACCTCGCCATCACCAGGACAACCCCCTGTCTCGGCAGGGGGTTGTTTTTTCAGGGGGGGAGCAAAGGTGCCTCCCGCTGATCTGCAGTGGTGCCGGGTCTGGGCCCGCTCAACCGGCCCAGTGGTTCCAGTAACCGGCCGCCAGCAGGGTGAGGGTACAAAAGCCGGTCTCGATGGCACCGCCGCTCTTGAGCGGCCAGCCCGGCAGCCGGTAGCGCCGCTTGAGCGGCCAGAACAGCGGAATGCCGGCGGGGGTGAGCCAATCCCCCAGCAGGTGGCTGAGGTAGCCGATAATGAGCGCATCCTTTACC
>NZ_CAWNYS010000120.1:22588-25100 GCF_963878295.1 Aeromonas sp. HMWF014
ACGGGCAGCAGGTCGGGTGCCAGGCTCTGATCCAGCCCCCACACGGCCACGGCCACCGCCAGCAGGCTGTGGGTGAAGCCGCGATGACCGAACAGCCGTGACAATGGCTTGGAGATCCAGGGCAGTCGCTGACCTAGCACGGACTTGGGGTGGTCGAGATCCGGCAGCAGGGCGCTGGCCAGCGCGGCGGGTATGGTCTGCCACAGGCTGGTATCGGCCAGTGCCGGTGTGAGCTGGAGCTTGTGAGCGAGCAGGGTGCAGGTGACGGAAAACAGCAGGTGCCCTTGGGCTGTCATGGTGGCTACGGCATGGAGAAATGGCGGCGCATCTTACCAGTGTCGCGGGCCATTGCAGCAAAAAACCGGGGCCGGCGAGCCGGCCAGGTCAATAACTGCGCGGATCTTCCACCTTGGTATCGGCGGGCACCCGTTTTTTGCCCAGCACCATGGCGCGCAGCAGATCGCTGCGGGTAAGGCGGTCGGTCAGGATCACCACGGCGGCATGGACACCGACGGCGGCCATCAGGGTGTTGGCGATGACACCGTGTAGCTCTTCCAGCCACTCTTCACCCCAGAAGGCATCCCAGGTGGTGAGCCAGCCGGTGGTGATAGTGCCGACCAGCGACAGCAGCAACAGCCAGATCATCAGAGCGCCGAGCGGGTTGTGGCCGAGATAATAGGGGTGGCGGCCCTGTGTCAGCTGACGCAGGTAGTAACGAATGCGGGCGGGTGTCGGCCACCACTGGCCGAAACGGGCGTAATGGGGGCCGACCAGTCCCCACAGCAGGCGGGTGAGCAGCAGGCCTGCCAAGGTATAGCCGACATATCTGTGGTTCTTGCTGCCCTCTTCCAGAACGAAGAAGTTGAGCAGGCAGAGTATGACGGTTGCCCAGTGAAACACCCGGATGAGAGGATCCCAGACTTTCACTTCAGACGAGGTTGTCATGGCAAGGCTCCATCAAAGGGGCCGGTGACAGACCGGCCCATGGTTAGCTTATTCGTCGATCTCTTCTTTTACTTTCTTCAGATCGGTCGGGTCGAAGTAGATTTCGACCTTGCGCTTGTCCTTGTCCCAACCGTAGATCTCGTAGCAGTTGGTTTTGGTCACCTTGAACTTCTTGATGTCGTAGCCCATCGCCTTGATCTGCTGTTGGGCATCCGCTTCGCTCAGCCATTGGCTCTTGTCGGTCTGGGTACACTGGGGGTCGGCCAGAACGGCGCCGCTGAACAGGGGGATCAGTAACAACAGGGGGGTCAGTTTCATGTGTGCTCCTTGCTGGTGGTTTGGTCAACAGTCACAAGGTTAGCCCACAATACTTAAGAAAGGATTAAGTAAAGATGGCATTGAATGGGTCTCCTCAGTGGGATGCAGGGGAGACCGTAATCAGCTGAGCTTGCCCTTGATCAGCCACTTGTCGAGGGCGTTGGCGAAGCGCTGCTTGTCGGCGGCATTGAAGGGGGCCGGGCCACCGGTCTGCACGCCGGCCGAGCGCAGCTCTTCCATGAAGTTGCGCATGCCGAGCCGCGCCTGGATGGTCTCGCGGGTATAGATCTCGCCGCGGGGGTTGAGTGCCTCGCCACCGGCATCGATCACCCAGGAGGCGAGCGGTATGTCACCAGTGATCACCAGATCCCCCGGCGTGACCTGTTGGGCGATGACATGATCCGCCACATCGAATCCCTTCTCCACCTGCTGGGTCTTGATGAAGGGGGAGGGGGGCACGCGCAGTCCCTGATTGGCCACTAGCGTGGTGACGACCTGGGCGCGGTGGGCGGCGCGGTAGAGGATCTCCTTGACCGGGAGGGGGCAGGCATCGGCATCGACCCAGATGGGCATGGCATGGCTTCCTGTGTCTGAAATAAGGCCTTATCTTAACATGGCCAGCGCGGGTCGGCCCCTAGGGCTGAGTCAGGCCGGGCTTTAGTGTAAGCTGGCCCGATGAGACTGAATGAAAAGGACGAGCAGATGGATCGGGTACCCAGTGATGTGATTTATGCCCTGACCCTGGATGGCAAGGGTGGTATGCAGCCACTGGCGGCGGGGAGCGAGATCCCGGGGAAGAGCCCTGGCTGGCTGCATCTGGATTACGGCAATCCGGAAGCGGCCCGCTGGTTGCTGCACACCCCCTTGCTCAATGAGGCGGCCAAAGAGTCACTGCTTGGCCAGAGTAACAGGCCCAAGCTGGTGCGGATGGGGGAAACCGTGCTGCTGATCCTGCGCGGCATCAATCACAACAAGGATCACAGGCCCGAAGAGATGGTGGCGCTGCGCATTTTTATCACCCCGGATCTCATCATCAGCAGCCGTCGTCGTCCGCTGCTCTCCGAGCAGGATGTGTTCAACCAGCTGACGCTGGGCGGTGGTGCCGATACCACAGCCGACTGGCTGGTGGAGGTGTGTGATGCCCTGACCGACCGAGCGGGGGAATTTGTCGAGGAGCTGCATGATCAGATCCTGGATCTGGAGGAGATGGTGCTGATGCGCGACCTGCCCGCCAACGGCCGGCTGGCGC
>NZ_CAWNYS010000121.1:0-1597 GCF_963878295.1 Aeromonas sp. HMWF014
GGGTGACGAGACCCTCACCGCCCGCCATCAGGCAGCTATGGTCCGCATTGAGGCGGTGAAAAACGAGTGGCTGGCGCAGACGGACGAGATCCGCCGCCAGACCGACGGCCAGATCAGCCGCTACACCGGCAAGAACTACGAAGGCTGGCTTGCCAAGATAGCCGACTGGGCGCAGGACGAGAGCAGCGGTTACGCCATTCCCAAGGAGCTGGAGCGCTTCGGCCAGACGGTGTTGGAAGAGAACCTCAAGAAGGGGGGTGCCGTGCCGACCCTGCCGCTGTTCAGTCAGATAGACGAGCTGCTGGCGAGCCGCCCCGGCATTCGCGATCTCATCCTGCAGCGGGCCGCCAAAGTAGTGCGCAGCCGGATGCAGGCGAGCAAGCGCCAAGCCCATCAGCTCTCGTTCGATGACCTGCTGAAAGATCTCGATGGGGCGCTCGGCTCCAGCCTTGGCGAGCGGCTCTGCGAGCGCATTCGCGCCACCTATCGGGTGGCGATGATCGACGAATTTCAGGATACCGATCCCCAGCAGTACCGCATCTTCCATCGCCTCTACAGTGGTCACAAAGACACGGCGCTGCTGATGATCGGCGACCCCAAGCAGGCCATCTACGGCTTTCGCGGCGCAGACATCTTTACCTACATTCAGGCGCGGCGAAATGTGAGCGCCCACTACACCCTCGGGCGCAACTGGCGCTCCAGCAGCGCGCTGGTGGGGGCGGTCAACGGCCTGTTCGAGCGGGCGAAAGATCCCTTTATCTACGAAGCGGATATCCCCTTCCTGCCGGTGGAAGCGCAGGGCAAGAGCAAGGCGCTGCTGCTCGATGGTGCCACCGCCCCCGTGCTCCACTGCTGGCAGCTGACCGGCCAGCCCACCTTCAATCGGGGGGATTACCAGAGCAAGATGGCCCGCGCCACCGCCGCCGAGATCCACCGCCTGCTGACCCTGGCCCGCGAGGGCAAGGCGCTGATCGGCGACAAAGCGGTGAAGGCCGGGGATATCGCCGTGCTGGTGCGCACCGGCGCCGAAGGCAAGCTGGTGCAGCAGGAGCTGGCGCGGCTCGCCATTGCGTCTGTCTACCTGTCGAACCGCGAGAGTGTGCTGGAGCAGGTGGAGGCGCGGGAGATTTTGCTGATTCTGCACGCCTGCCAGAACCCGAGCGAAGAACGCAGCCTGCGGGCGGCGCTGGCGACCGGCCTGTTTGATATGGATGCCAGGGCGCTCGATGGGCTGGCCTCGGACGAGCGGGCGTGGGAGAGCGCGGTGCAGGAGTTTATGGAGTACCGATCGATCTGGCATCGCCGTGGCGTGCTGGCCATGCTGCGGGCCCTGCTGCACAGGCGCAATCTCGCCGCCTCCCTGCTGGCGAGCCCCTATGGCGAGCGGCGGCTGACCAACTTCCTCCATCTCGGTGAGCTGCTGCAACAGGTAAGCAGCGAGCTGGACGGGGAATATGCCCTGCTGCGCTGGCTGGGGGAGGCGGTGAGCCACCAGAGCGGCGAGGATGCGGAGCAGGTACTGCGCCTCGAATCCGAGCGGAAATTGGTGCAGATCGTCACCATCCACAAATCCAAGGGGCTGGAGTATCCATTGGTG
>NZ_CAWNYS010000122.1:0-13449 GCF_963878295.1 Aeromonas sp. HMWF014
CCACCACCAGATAGCGGCCGGTTGCCATCAACGGCGGCACCGCCATAAAACTCGGCAAGCGCACCCCCAGCTCCCGCTCCACCCCGAAGCGAGCCAGCCAGAGCTCCACCATCGCCTGACTGTGCCCCCAACTGGAGGTGTGGATATGGGGGCGGCTCACCAGCTCGACTGGGGTCAGCACATCGGGCAATTCGCTACCAAGCGGCGACAGGCACACCAGCGGGTTGTTGAACCACTCCTCCCGCCACAAGCGGGGTGAGAGGTGATTCGCCCCGGCAAACCCGATCACCAGATCCAGCTCCCCCTTCTCCAGCTCCCGCTCGTAGTTGTTGTCTGCCAGCTCGCACACCTCCAGCCGACATTGAGGGGCCTGCCGATAGAGCCTGTCCACCAGCACTGGCACCAGCCCGTGCTCCACCGAACCCGGGGTGGCGATACGGAAAATTCGCCGCGCGGTGGCGGGATCAAACCCCTTGGCCTGCCGCAATCCCTGCTCCAGCATCGCCAATGCCTGGCGCACCGGTCCGGCCAGCGCCTTGGCCCGCTCGGTCGGCATCATCTCGCGTCGGCTCATCACAAACAGCGGATCATCCAGCGCCACCCGCAGCCGACCCAGGGCATGACTGACGGTGGATTGAGAGAGATGCAGCCGTTCGGCGGCATGGGTGACGTTGCGCTCCTGCATCAGCATGTCGAACACAGCGAGCAGGTTAAGGTCAAGACGGGCGAGTGAGCTATCCATCTATATTCGCCATAGTGAAATGCCAACAATTCATTTTTACCATAGTAACAGATTACCTAGAATGCGCTGGCTTAATACATCGGAGATTACAATGCGTAGCTATTTGTTATTGCTGGCCATTGGCCTGCTCTGGGGTTCCCAGTTCATTTTCATGCACCAGGCTGTTGCCGAATTGCCCCCCATTCTGGTGGCTGCGGGTCGCGCCCTGTGCGGCAGCCTGACCCTGGGTCTGCTCTGCCTGTTCATGCGTCTCAAGAGTGAGCACACCCCGTGGCGGACCTATATGCTGATTGCCCTGCTGGATGCCACTCTCCCCTTCATCATGGTTGCCTGGGGCCAACAGTATGTGGATAGCGCCATCGCCGCCGTGGTCATGGGTTGTATCCCGTTTGTGACCATTCTGGCTGCACCTCTGTTTATTTCTGGTGAAAGAATCACCAAAGCCGGTCTGCTCTCGGTGATCATCGGCTTTGCCGGTGTGCTTACCCTGTTCTGGCCGAAACTCGCTCAGGGCATGAACGCCGGCCTGCTCGGTGCCGTCGCCATCCTGTTCGGTGCCAGCTGCTTTGCCATCGGCCTGTTGATGATCAAGCGTTTCGCCAAGGATCACCCTGTGGTCGTTGCCCGCAACATCCTGGTCTCCTCGGCAGCCCAGTTGCTACTGGTCGCACCCTTCATGGTTGACCTGAGCAGCCTGACCATGCCGAGCAGCCAGGCCCTGAGTGCGATTACCGTGCTGGGTACTCTCTGTACCGGTCTGGTCTACTTCCTCTATATGGCGCTGCTCCAGAAGGCTGGCCCGACGTTCGCCTCCTTCAGCAACTATCTGGTGCCGCTGTTTGGCGTGATGCTGGGTGCCCTGTTCCTTGGCGAGCAGATCCACTCCACGACCGGTGTGGCACTGGCCCTGATCCTCGGCTCAGTCGCCATGAACCAGTGGGCGCAACAGCGTCGCATGCAGCGCGAGGTCTCCCTATGTCAGGCATCCTGACCACACTGTGCGGTGGTCTGGTACTGATCGCCAGCTGGCAATATCGCCAGCGCCTGGCCGGGATCATGGGCCTGCTGATGGTACTGCTGCCCTGGTTCTTCGACAGCAAGCTGCAAGCCATGCTGAACTATGCCCTGCATGCCTGAAGTCCATCTCTGAATGTGTGACAAGAGTGTATCTCTCCTGTTTTTGGGACCGTTTTAAAAAACCTCCGATTTGTCCCCTGCTACCGGCGCTCTGCGCCGGTTTTTTTATGCCTGCCAGCCAGCGTCAGACCAAATAGCGATAACTGAGCCACTCGTTCTTGCGCGGGCCTGTGATCTGCCAGCCGAGCAGAAAACCGCCGTCGATCTCGGTCAGCTCGGCGCTGTAGTGATCCGCCCCGCACAGATGCGGCTCGGCGGTCAGCCAACGGCCATCCCCTTGCGGCAACAGCTCGAACAGTTCGACCGGCGCTTCATAACGCAGATGAGCGAGGCGGATCCCCCGCGCACTGCGTTGCCACCAGAAGCAATTGTGCATGGCGAGTTCCCTTCCATGGGGTGTGGTGTAACGGCCCTGCTCGCTAAACAGCCAGCCACCCTGATGATCGGTCACCTGCACACTCCCCTCGCCGCGACCATTCCAGTCGGTCGCCGACCCCTCGCCATTGCTGGCGGTGAAGCTAAATGCTCCGACCTGTGGCAATCGTGCCCATAAACGCTGGATTGCCGCTTCCATCTCGGCCATCATAGCCCCCTTAAAATTGACAACTGACGATAAATCAATCACATGAACTACTTGATAGGGGTCACCCTGCTCTGGTCATTCTCCTTCAGCCTGATCGGGGTCTACCTCGCTGGCCAGGTGGATGCCTACTTCTCGGTGCTGACCCGCATCGCCCTCGCCAGTCTGGTGTTTCTCCCCTTCCTGCGCCGCCGCTGGCTGCGCCCCGATCTGGTGGCCAAGCTGATGACACTCGGCGCCATCCAGCTCGGCATCATGTATCTCTTCTACTACCACTCCTTCCTGCTGCTGACGGTGCCGGAAGTGCTGGTCTTTACCATCTTCACCCCCATCTACGTCACCCTGCTCCACGATCTGCTGGAGGGGCGCTTCAAGCCCACCTATCTGTGGGGCGCCCTGCTGGCGGTGCTCGGGGCCGCCGTCATCCGCTTCGACGGCCTGACCGAAAGCTATGTGCTGGGATTTCTGGTGGTGCAGGGGGCCAACCTCTGCTTCGCGCTCGGTCAGGTGGGCTACAAGGTACTGCTGGCGCGAGAGGCGGAGCAACCGCCACAGCGGGCAGTGTTCGGCTGCTTCTATCTGGGGGCGCTGGTCATCGCCCTGCCAGCCTGGTGGCTGCTGGGCAAGCCGCAATACCCGACCAGCGGCTTGCAGTGGGGTATTCTGCTGTGGCTGGGGATAGGCGCTTCCGGCCTGGGTTACTTCCTGTGGAACAAGGGCGCCACCAGGGTCAGCAGCGGTGTGCTGGCCATCATGAACAACGCCCTTATCCCGGCGGGGCTGCTGGTCAACCTGCTGCTCTGGGGCAAGGATACCGATCTGACCCGGCTGACCATCGGCGGCCTGTTGATGCTGGCATCGCTCTGGATCTGCCAGCGTGACAAGAACAGCCAACCCTGACCGCACTCAGCCGACGACAGTGTTGTGCTCCCGTCTGGCCTGACCGTGACAGCTGGCCAGACGGGCCAGCAGATGGTCGAGCTGCTCACCGCTCTGGCTCTGCACCAACCCTATGCTGATGGTCACCGGCCGCTGCGGCAGCAGGCTGGCATCGGCGATCTCGAGGCGTAGCCGCTCGGCAATCTCCAGGCCACTCAGCCGATCTGTCTGGGAGAGCATCAGGATGAAGCCATCCTGGTCCCAACGGGCGAAGGGACCTTCCCGCTGCCGCTCGTGGCGTACTATGCGCACCAGCTTGGCCAGCATGGCATCACAGGCGGCCTCGCCAAACAGCTGCAGTATCTTGGCACTGTGATCCACGGTGAACTGCAGCAGGCTGAAGCTGCCACTCTCGGTCGCCAGTCTCTCGTCGAGCAGTTGTTCGAAGTGACTGCGGCTCTCCAGTCCGGTGAGGGGATCCATGCCGTGGCGCTCCTCCACGATCACGGCCAGCGGGTCGAGTTGGCGCACCACTCCCAGCACCTGACCGAGCTGATCGCGCCGGACCCGCTCTTCCAGCCGCACGTAGTGACCATGGTGATGCAGGATGCGGTATTCGAGCCGGATCTGGGCCAGTCGCCCACTCTGGCAGGCACCAAGCGCATCCTGCAGTGCGGCCACATCGTCGGGATGTACCCGTTCCAGCCAGCCGAGATCGTCCAGCCCGGTCTCATCCAATCCCAGCAGGCGCAGGCAGGAGATATCCCGCTGTACCCCCTGTTGCGGGCTCCAGCGCCAGAGTCCCGCCGCCAGCAGTGCCATGGCATCTGCCATCAGCGCCAGATCAAACCGGGTGATTGCGTCCCTCAGGGGAGCCTTGGGCGTGTCCATCGAGCGCCTCGAAACCGAATCGGAATACCTGCTCAATAAGTAACATTGGCTCTCGCAGCGAGCAACTGGGTCAGCTCGCTTTTCCTTGATAACCCTTCATCAAGGCCTGCCAGTTTTCCGGCACGAAGTGGAAACTGGTATGCAGTTGGGACTCTTTGGTGAATGAGCGCAGCAGCCGCTCCAGGTTGGCCTGCTGCCAGCTACCGGACGAGCGGATCGCCCCCTTGTCAAAATCGATGACCCACACCTTGCCCTCCTTGTCGAGCAGCAGGTTGTGACTGTTGAGATCCGCATGGTAGACACCGGCATCGTGCAGCTGGCGCACCGTCTGGCCGACCTTGTGCCACACCTCGCCGGCGATCGGTCCCTGCTTGAGCAGCGCCACCAGATCCTTGGCGCCGCGAATGCGCTCGATCAGGATATCGGCCCGATAGAAGGGGCCCTGCTTGGCCATACGGGCCGCAAACGGGCGCGGCACCGGCAAGCCCTGCTCGCTCAATTTGGCCAGCAGACTGTATTCGGCCATGGCACGACTGCTCTCTACCCCCTCGAACCAGAAGCGATCCCGCACCACCTTGCCCACCATGCCGCCACGATAGTAGTGGCGTAGCACCAGGTGACGGGATTCATCCTTCACGAACCAGGTCACCCCGCGACCGATGGAGGAACCCACTACCTGGCGATGGGTCTGCCACCAGGCCGGATCAAACAGCTCGGGAGAAGGGTCACGAAAAACCCCTTCGGCGTACCAGCAGATCTGGTTGTGTTCGGTCTGTATTCGCATCTTGGTGATCCCGGTCGGTCAGTGATCGCAATGGTTCGATTCACGATAAAGCGGCTTGTCAGCACGAACCCGTGCTCCTTGTAAGGATCACGGCCAGTACCGGCGGCCAGTTGCGCGCAATTTTACAATCCACAGGGGAGTTTGCATAATGCCATCCATCCATTTTTCCACCATTGCGCCACATCATGCCGCTGTTCCCAACGCCGCCCTCTTCTATCTGCATACTGCGGCTCTCCGCCATCGGGGATTGCTGCCACGCGCTGGCACTGGTGCGCGTCATCCAGCGGGCCTGGCCCCAGACCCGCATCACCTGGATCACCGGCAAAATCGAAGCGACCCTGTTTGCCGACTTGCCCGGGGTGGAGGTGATCGCCTTCGACAAAAGCAAGGGTTGGCGCGGCTACCGCGATCTCTGGCAGACCCTCAAAGGGCGCAGGTTCGATGCCCTGCTCCACCTGCAAGCTGCCATGCGCGCCAGCATTGCCACGCTCGGTATCAAGGCCAGGATCAAGCTCGGCTTCGACAAGGAGCGCGCCAACGACGGTCAGTGGCTGTTCACCAACCACAGGGTGCCATCCCCCGCGTCGCCCCATGTGCTTGACGGCTTTCTCGCCTTCGCCAAAGAGCTTGGCATCCAGGATCTGACCCCGGATTGGCAACTGCCCATCAGCCCTGAACATCAGGCATGGGCAAAGGAGAAGATTGGCGGCAAACCGACGCTGCTCATCTGCGCCGCCGCCAGCAAGGCATTCAAGAACTGGACGGCCGAAGGTTATGCTGCGCTGGCAGATCATGCCGCCAACAAGGGCTTTCAGGTCTATCTGTGCGGCGGCCCAGCCAAGCTCGAGCGGGATCTGGCCGCCGACATACAGCGACTGAGCCAGCGCAAATCAGTGGATCTGGTGGGGCAGACCAACCTCAAGCAACTGCTGGCGCTGATTGGCGAAGCGAGTCTGGTGCTGGCCCCGGATACAGGCCCCACCCACATGGCAACCTTGGTGGGCACACCGGTGATCGGCCTCTATGCCCATCACAATCCGGCCCGCACCGGCCCCTATCTATGCCGCGACTACGTGGTCAGCGTCTATCAGGAGCTGGTCGAACAGGAAACCGGCAAGCCGCTGGCCGATCTGAGCTGGCGCACCCGCCTCAAGGACCCGGAGGCCATGAGCAAGATCACGAGTGAACAGGTCATCGCCGCGTTCGATCGGCTCTGCGCCGATAGCCATCTGCCAGGCTGAGCAGCAACTCGGGAATTCCGAGCCATCAGGCAGGGATAACCTGATGGCCTCTGCCTGCCCCCAAAGGCACAATGAGGACTGATGTGGGTTACGCTCCCGCAGCAAGCTACGAAGACTTTGATTGGCTGGAATATGATTCCGGCCGTTTTTTTTATCCGCCGCCTTCTGCTAAAATTCGCCGCCTTTACATCCCCCTGATCCAAGAATTTTCCGCGTTTTGCGTTGAGCTGTCTCCCTTTCGGGCACAAGACGGCAGCCTCTGCTACAACCAAAACACGGGTTTCGATTAAAGGTAATCACATGGCGCAACAAGGCACTCTCTATATCATCTCCTCCCCGAGCGGGGCGGGTAAATCCAGCCTGCTCAATGCCTTGCTGGCCAAACATAACGTAGCAGGCAAGATGCAACTGTCGGTCTCCCACACGACTCGTGCCATGCGCCCGGGCGAAGAGAACGGGGTGCATTACCACTTCGTGCCGGTGGAGACATTCAAGGCGCTGATCGCGCGCGGTGACTTTCTGGAGTGGGCCGAAGTGTTCGGCAACTACTACGGCACCTCACGCGCCGCCATCGAAGTCTGTCTGGCCAAAGGGATCGACGTCTTCCTCGACATCGACTGGCAGGGCGCCCGCCAGATCCGCGAACAGATGCCGACCAAGTCCATTTTCATCCTGCCTCCCAGCCGTGCCGAGCTGGAACAGCGCCTGATCGGTCGTGGTCAGGACAGCAGCGACGTGATCGCCGGCCGGATGGCGAAAGCCATTGCCGAAATGGTGCACTACGACGAGTATGACTATGTCATTATCAACGAAGACTTTGAGCTGGCACTGTTCCAGCTCAGGGCCATTATTGAGTGCCAACGGCTGGAAATGCATCAGCAACAGCAGGCCCAACAAAACTTGCTGCAACAGCTACTGGCAGAATAGGCCAAAAACAAGTAAACTTTTGCGTCATTTTTAAACACCGCTTTTCTAAACACAGAAAGCCCAAACACTGGAGTCCTGCATGGCACGCGTTACTGTAGAAGATGCTGTAAAACAGGTAGGTAACCGTTTTGACCTGGTGCTGGTCGCCGCCCGCCGCGCCCGCCAAATCGCGGTTCAAGGCAAAGATCCCCTGGTTGACGAAGAGAACGACAAGCCGACCGTGATCGCCCTGCGCGAGATCGAACTGGGTCTGGTGAACAATCAGGTGATGGACACCCAGGACCGCTACGAGCAGCAAGAGCAGGAAGCCGCCGAGTTGGCTGCCGTTGCTGCCATCGCCGAAGGCCGCGGTTAAGTCAGTTATTTCTCATAGTCGGCGCCCGCCCGGGTGCCGACTGTTCTTCCCATTTACAACCGCTCGAAAACCTCGCAAACTCGGGACTATACCCTCTATTCCACGGATTGCCGTTTCACCGCTGCGGGGACTGTCTTGTATTTATTTGAAAATCTTAAAGAAATAGCCAGTTCCTACCTGCCACCAGAGCAGGTTGAGAAGCTCAAGCAAGCCTATGTGGTGGCCCGTGATGCCCACCAGGGACAAATGCGCTCCAGTGGCGAACCCTATATCACCCACCCGGTTGCCGTTGCCCGCATTCTCGGCGACATGCGACTCGATCACGAAACGCTGATGGCTGCCGTGCTGCACGACGTCATCGAAGATACCCCCGTGACCAAGGCCGACCTGGCCGAACTGTTTGGCGATGCCGTCGCCGAGCTGGTAGCGGGCGTTTCCAAGCTCGACAAGCTGAAATTTCGCGATCGCAAAGAGGCTCAGGCCGAAAACTTCCGCAAGATGGTGATGGCCATGACCCAGGATATCCGGGTCATCCTGATCAAGCTGGCCGACCGCACGCACAATATGCGCACCCTGGGTTCACTGCGGCCAGACAAGCGCCGCCGCATCGCCCGTGAAACCCTCGAAATCTTCGCCCCCATCGCCAACCGCCTCGGTATTCATACCATGAAGAACGAGCTGGAAGAGCTGGGCTTCGAAGCGCTCTACCCCATGCGCTCCCGCGTGTTACGAGAGTCGGTGCGCCGTGCCCGTGGCAACCGCCGCGAAATCATCGACTCCATCCAGAGCGAGATCGAGGGCCGTCTGCGAGATGCCGGTATCGACTCCCAGGTCAGCGGCCGCGAGAAGAACCTGTTCTCCATCTACAACAAGATGGAGAAAAAAGAGCTGCAATTTCATGAGGTAATGGATATCTACGCCTTTCGCGTCAGGGTGAAGGACATAGATACCTGTTACCGGGTGCTGGGGCAGATGCACAGCCTCTACAAGCCACGCCCCGGTCGCTTCAAGGATTACATCGCCATTCCCAAGACCAACGGCTACCAGTCACTGCACACCTCGCTGGTGGGACCGCACGGGGTGCCGGTCGAGGTACAGGTCCGCACCGAGTTCATGGATCAGATGGCCGACAAGGGGGTTGCCGCCCACTGGGCCTACAAGCAGGATGGCGACAGCTCGGGCACCACGGCCCAGATCCGCGCCCAGCGCTGGATGCAGAGCCTGCTGGAGCTGCAACAGAGCGCCGGCAGCTCGTTTGAATTCATCGAAGGGGTCAAGACCGACCTCTTCCCGGACGAGATCTACGTCTTCACCCCGGAAGGCCGCATCATGGAGCTGCCCACGGGCGCCACGCCGGTGGACTTCGCCTACACGGTGCACACCGACATCGGCCATGCCTGCGTTGGCTCGCGGGTCGATCGCCACCCCTATCCGCTGAGCAGCCCGCTGCATTCGGGTCAGACGGTGGAGATCATCACAGCGCCAGGGGCTCGCCCCAACGCGGCCTGGCTCAATTTCGTAGTGACGACCAAGGCCCGTTCCAAGATCCGCCAGTTCCTCAAGAACCTGCGTACCGAAGAGTCGGTGGTGCTGGGTCGCCGCCTGCTCAACCATGCGCTCGGCGTCAAGAACATCGAAGATATTCCGGAGCCGCGCATCAAGCAGGTGCTGACCGACACCAAGCATGAGAACCTGCAGGGCTTGCTGGCCGACGTGGGTCTGGGCAATGCCATGAGCGTCATGGTAGCGCGTCGCATGCTGGGGGATGAACTGCCGCCGGAAGAGCAGCCCAAGTCCAGCAGCAAGAAGATGCCGATCAAGGGTGCCGACGGCATGCTGGTCACCTTCGCCAACTGCTGCCGCCCGATCCCGGGGGATGCCATCATTGCCCACATCAGCCCGGGCAAGGGGTTGGTGATCCACCAGGAAGCCTGCCGCAACATCAAGGGCTACAGCCGCGAACCGGACAAGTACCTGCCGGTACAGTGGGAGGTGGACAAGGATCAGGAGCAGGAATTCCGCACCGGTATCAGCATAGAGATAGTCAACCATCAGGGAGCGCTGGCCGAGCTGGCCAACGTGATTGCCGCCACCGGCGCCAACATTCACGCCATCAGCACCGAAGAGAAGGATGGCCGTGTCTATCTGGTCACCCTGCTCATCACCACCAAGAGCCGTATCCACCTGGCCAACATCATGCGCAAGATCCGCGTGATGCCCAACGTGCTCAAGGTGAACCGACAAAAGAACTGAATACAGGCGGCGCAAGCCGCCTGCTGCTTTATAGAGACACGCCATGATCCCCGAACGCCTCAAGCCAAACCGCACCATACTGACCCAGCGTCAGCCCGACCCGCTTGCTGCGCACTCCTGGCACACCCGACTCACCCAATAGAAACTGATATGACTCCTGAACGCTTTAAACGGATTTCCGACATGCTGGCTCAGCGCCAGCTCGACTTGACCGTCTGCATGGAAGAGGTCCACAAGCCTCACAATCTGGCTGCCATCGTGCGCACCGCCGATGCCATCGGCATCCACAGGGTGCATGCCGTCTGGCCCAAGAGCTGGATCCACAAACGCAAGGGCACGGCACGCGGCAGCCAGAACTGGGTAGACGTGAAACTGCACCCGGATATAGGCACTGCCGTGGCCGAGCTGAAAGCCACCGGCATGCAGATCCTGGCGACCCATCTCTCAGAGAGCTCGGTGGACTTTCGCACCATAGACTACACCCGTCCCACCGCCATCCTGGTGGGCCAGGAGAAGCACGGCATAGGGGAAGCGGCGCTGGCGCTGGCCGATCACCATATCGTCATCCCCATGGTAGGCATGGTGCAGTCTCTCAACGTCTCCGTGGCCGCCGCCGCCATCCTGTATGAAGCACAGCGCCAGCGCGAGTTGGCCGGCTGCTATCAGCGCGGCTGCCCGCTCGACCTTGAGGAGCAGAACAGCATATTGTTCGAGGGGGGCTACCCCATCTATGCCCAGCTCTGTAAAGAAAAAGAGATGCCCTATCCCCAGCTTGGTCCGGCCGGCGAAATCCTGGCAGACGAGGCTTGGTGGCAACAGATGCAACTGACACGCAAGGGTTGGGCCGCACAGCAAGAGGAATCCGAGTGGCAGGAGGAGTGATGGAAAATCCGTTTGGCAGCTGGCTGGAATCCCAAGTCATACGGGATCACCTGACCAACCCCAATATTGAGGCTGGCGACTACAGCTACTACTCCGGCTACTACCACGGCAAGCCGTTCGAAGACCACTGCGTACGCTATTTGCTGGGTGATGGCTCAACCCGGACCAGCTGGGAGAGCGGCCAGTGGGGTGAGGTAGTAGACCGTCTCATCATAGGCAAGTTCTGCTCCATCGCCTCGGGCGCTACCTTCATGCTGGCAGGCAATCAGGGCCACCGGCTGGACTGGGCCTCCACCTTTCCCTTCGACGCCACCCGTTTCGGCGATGACGTACACGACGGCTTCCGGCGCAAGGGAGATACCCGGGTTGGCAACGACGTCTGGATAGGCTCGGAAGCCATGATCATGCCCGGCATTACCATAGGTGATGGCGCCGTCATCGCCACTCGAGCCGTGGTCACCAAAGACGTTGCCCCCTACACCATAGTGGGTGGCAATCCGGCCAACCCGATCCGTCGCCGCTTCAGCGATGAGCAAGTCTCCATGCTACAGGCCATGCAGTGGTGGGACTGGCCCCTGCCCCGCCTGCAAGCAGCCATGTCCTTGCTCTGCTCGGGCGATATCCCGGCCCTCTACCAGCATTGGCAACAGGAGTGCGCATCATGAACCGGTTATCTTCTGCCCTGTTGACCCTGACCCTGTTTTCTGCCGGAGCCCTTGCCGTGACCCATCCCTATCAACTGACTCCCGAAGCCGATGTGCCCACCCTCTATCAGCAGACCCTGCCCGACTTCTGGCGCGAGCACGCCGTCGAAGGGGAATTCAAGGGCAAGGATGACGTCACCATCCGCTATGCCACCCTGCGCCAGGCCAAGGTCGATCGCGCCATCCTGATCGTCAACGGCCGGACCGAGAGCTATCTCAAGTATCAGGAACTGGCCTGGGATCTGTGGCGTCAGGGCTACAGCCTCTATCTCATCGATCACCGTGGTCAGGGCATGTCCGATCGCCTGCTGGACAACCCGGAGAAAGGACATGTCGACCAGTTCGACGACTATGTACTGGATCTGAAGCAATTTCACGACCAGGTCATAATGGCAGACCAGCCCGCCAAGCTGTTCCTGCTGGCCCACTCCATGGGTGGCGCCATCTCGGCGCTCTATCTGGAACGCTGGCCGGATGACATCAAGGCCGCCGTGCTCTCCTCCCCCATGATGGGCATCAACCTCAGCGGCCTGCCCAAGTGGCTGGCCCAGGGGCTGGCAGCCAGCATAGACAAGGTCGGCAACTGGCTGGGCGAACCGCCCTATGGCCCGGGTCAGGGCAGCTACCAGCCCCGCGAATTTGCCGAGAATAGCCTGAGCCACAGCAAGCCACGCTATCAGGCATTTCGCGAGATCTACGAGCAACACCCGCAGATCAAGCTGGGTGGGGTGACGGCCCACTGGATCCGCGAGGGGATAGCCGCCGGCGACAGCGCCATCGCCGCAGCCGATCACATCAAAACGCCGCTGCTGCTGCTGCAGGCGGGGGAAGACAGTGTGGTAGACAATGCCGCGCAGGATGCTTTCTGCACCCGGGCTCGGTGTGAAGGGGGCAAACCGCTACGGATAGAGGGCGCCTGGCACGAGCTGTTCATGGAGGCCGATCCCCTGCGTCAGGCGGCGCTGAACGCCACCCTGGCCTTCTTCGATCGCTTCTGACACGGGTTATTTTTTGGATCCCTAAATAAATGGGGTGACGCAAAACGCTGGGGTACACTGCCCCTGCGTTCAATTGATGCCGAGGTAATGATGTTCAAGGTAGTTGTATCCGATCTCGATGGCACCCTGCTAAACAAGCAGCACCAGATCTCCCCCCGCACCCGTGAAACCCTGCACCGTCTGGTGGAACAGGGGATCAAGTTCGTGGTGGCCACAGGCCGGCACCATGTGGACGTGCGCAGCATTCGCGACACGCTCGGGCTGGACATCTACCTCATCACCTCCAACGGGGCTGTGGTGCACGACAAGCAGGATCAGCTCATCTTCAATCAGGCGCTGCCAGCTACCGTGGCCGCTGAGTTGATCGCGCTGGAGCGCGACCCCTCTATTCACCTCAACGTCTACTATGACGACGAGTGGCTGGTGGAAGAGGAGGAGCCCTGGTTTTTGCAATTCCATGACGCATCCGGTTTCACCTACCGCCTGACCGACCTCGCCACCCACCCGATGGACAAGGTCAACAAGGTGTTTTACATCGGCGACCACGAGAAGCTGCTGCAGATCGAGGACCAGCTCAATCAGCATTATGGTGATCGACTCAACGTCACCTTCTCCCTGCCGGACTGTCTCGAGGTGATGCACGCCGGGGTGCACAAGGGTAATGCCTTGCGCGCCGTGCTTGAACAGAACGGGCTGGAGATGTCCCAGGCCATCGCCTTCGGGGATGGCATGAATGACTTCGAGATGCTGAGCATGGTGGGCCGTGGCGTGGTGATGGGCAACGCCCACGATCGCCTCAAACTGGCCCTGGCAGACCACGAACAGACCCTGAGCTCGGATGAAGATGGCGTCGCCGTCTATCTGGAGCAACTGTTCGACATCAGTACCACAGGCGAAGCCTGATCCCTGCCGTCATGGATACCGCCTGTGGGTGGTATCCATGACGTTCCTACCTTTCGCTCCTAACGTTGGAAGCAGTGGTCGCACGCCCTGCACCGATATTGCCGTGAAATCTGGCGATCAATGGTGCGGCCAAGCCATAACCCCAGCCCTCCTCCAGTTGCGCCCCCCAACAG
>NZ_CAWNYS010000123.1:0-14119 GCF_963878295.1 Aeromonas sp. HMWF014
GGGCTTGTACCTGCGCGGCACTCAGACTGGCACTGGCGACGCCATCACTGCCCGCACCGCCCAGCGCGGCCAAGCTTTCATCCACAAACACACGGCCCACACCTTCGGATCCAGAGGTGAACGTGACACTCGGTACATCATCCAGGATCACCACATCCAAACTGGCACTGACGCTATCACCATCAGTGTCTACCAGTACCACACCGAAACTCTCACCCAGAACCGTATCATTGGCAGGCTTGGTGTGATTTTCGCTATCACTCAGGGTGTAGCTGTAATTAACGCTGCCTGACCCGGTAACGGGGTTGTAATTAATGCCCGTCACGACCAGCTCATTACCCGATGGGCTGGTAATCACCTGAGGGAACACCGTAATAGCTTGCCCATTACTGATCAGTGTGACACCGCCCAGAGTCAAACTCTGTACGCCATCAGCCGCATTGAATGTGAACAGGCCACTTTGTGTGAGAGCGGTTGCATCCGGATTGCTGCCATCTGCCAAAGCCGCTTCATCTAGTGTCAGCTCACCGCCTTCCAGCTGCAGACCAGCCAACTCAACAGGCTCATCAACCGGAGTGATGGCAATAGAGAGAGTGGACTGAACCGTGATGGTGCCGTCTGTGACGATATAGTTCACTGTCGGAACCGGCCCATCGTAATTAGGTGCCGGCGTGAACAAATAGCTGCCATCAGCATTGACCAACAGGGTCCCCACCCCAGTCAGGGTTACTGGTGTGCTCAATGAAGGATTGATGATAGAGCCCCAGCTAAACCCGGTTACAGACGAAGCCTGCGGCCCATCATTGTCAATGGTATTGGCCAACAAGTTGCCAGATATAGCGGAGTCTTCTGTCACAACAACACTCTCGTTCTGATCGGAGAGATCATTGGCAGGAGTAATTGTCAGTTCCAGTGTGGACTGAACCGTGTCAGTACCATCAGTGTCGACATAGGTGGCAGGAGGTACAGCGCCATCATAATTGGGGGCAGGTGTGAAGGTGAAACTGCCATTAGCGTTAATGACGAGGCTGCCGACACCATCAATTGTGACAGTGGTACCTGCAGCAACGTTGACGTTATCCCCCCAGCTAAAGAGCAGCACAGACGCCGCATCAGGGCCATCCGTATTGACTGTGTTGGTGAGAACATTACCATTCAGTACCCCATCTTCGGGCACGGTAAGCTGCTCACCTTGATCCGCCAGTTCGTTGGCCAGCAGTGGTTCTGCCAACTGCCGAGTGTCAACAACAGGCTCGGTCTGGTAAGTGGTATCAAACCCGGCTACGGCAATCGTTGCATCACCGATTCTATCGATGATGACAAAGCCGCCATTACCACTTGCGCCAGCGACCCCACCGATCCCACCGCCGCCCGCAGCAGGCGCCCCACCGGCAGCAGCTGCCTCAAAGTTTTGGGTCGGGTCTACCCCTTGCAAGATCGATTGTTGCAATGCGGCAATATCGGGAGAGGTCGCACTCCCTGCATCCGGAGCTTGTGGCTGTCCCGGTACCTGAGCATCCGGGGCGGCGGCATCTGGGGTGCCAGATGCAGGAGAATCGTCATAGGGGGCAAGTACCAGCTTGGCATCATCTGCAATATTGAGCTTGGCGCCGGGCTGGAGGATTTCCCCCCTCTGCAGAGGGCGACTGCTACCATCGACCAGCAATATTTGAACGTTGCCTTCAACAGAAGAAACCACCACGGTTTTGTCGATTACTTGGGTACGCATATCCATTGCTCCAACATGACAGATCTTGATGTCTACACCATAGATGCCTGTCCGCCTCGCTTCCGTTGCAAAAATGTACAAGATGGGTTGAAACCGGAAGCAATGCTGAGCATTAAATCGAAGGATCTTTTTTTATATTGTTGAATCATTCACTTGAGAGGGATTCAAGTAAGGCTAAGCAAGGCTCATCAACTAAAAATCTTAATATTTATTTTTCATTCGCATAAAAAAAGGGTCCTTAACGGACCCCATTTTTGATGCTGATGGCTCAGGACAAAGGAAATGCAGGGTGTACGAAACCCTGATAACCATCGATATGCAACTTAGAGAGCAACTCGACCTGATGCTGATCCTCAACACGGGTTGCAATGGTAGTCACACCCGCATTGTGAGCGGCGCGGCAAACTGCGGCCAGGAAGGAGGTATCGGCCCCCGTTTCCATGACCTGACTGGTATAACCATGGTCAACCTTGACATAGGCTGGCGCCAGCTCCTCGAGATAACCCAGAGACTGGAAGTGGCGACCATAATGATCAACGCCCCACTGGAACCCATGTTCCTGCAAGGTATTCACCAAGGCGATCACATGCCCCTTGTGCTTCATGATGGCGGCCTCAGGTATCTCAAACAGCAACCTGTCCTTCAATTCGACGTGAGTCGACAGATACCCGGTCAGCCAAGTCAAAAACTCATCAGAACAGAGAGAGCCAGCCGTGATATTGATGGCCAGCACCAGATCTGATTGCCGTTCAAACAGGGGCACGCAGGCATCCAGTACCGCCTGATCAAACTCACTGCCCAGCTTGAACTGCTCAATGGCTGGCAAGAATTGGCCGGCAAAGTAGTCGGTACCGTCGCGTGAAATAGAAGCAAACAACTCGGCATGCAGTCGTACCCCATTGTCGAAGCGGCAAGCTGGCTGGGCCTTAAAGCGCCACAAGTGCCGAGCAATGGCATCTTGCACCAGATCGCGCCAGGCCAGACGCCCCATCAAGCTCTGATCGGTACCGCCTTCCATCACAACGGCGCCACGGCGCTCATTGCGCGCCTTGCCCAAGGCATTGTCGGCCTTGGTCAGCAAGACCGACAGATCGTCATTACCGTCACGCCCCGCAATACCGATGACGGAGAGGGCATCTCCTTCACCCATCGGATTAACGACCAGGTCGGCAATTCGGCTGTTGATCACCTCCGCCAGGTCTTTCAACTGGGTCAGATCGTCGGTTGGACAAAGCAGCGCATATTCAGTGGCAGAAATCCGCGCCAGGGCCGCGCCATCCCACCCCTTCAACTGATCTTTCAAGGTCTGGGCGATGGACTTGACCATGTTGTCCCGCGCGGCAAAACCCTCTTCGCGGTACAAATCATCAAGCATATCGACCGCCACCAGCATGACACCGCCTTGTCCTGCTTCGGCAATCCATGCATTGACCTGACCGACAAAATAGGCACGGTTACCCAAGCCGGAGACGGCGTCCACATAGACACGCTCCCGCAACTGTACGGCCTCTTCCGCTTGCACTTTAAACTGCAGCGCCAACTTGCTGGAGAGGGTGTTGATGGCCTGTACCACCTGTTTCAACTCGTGGGTTTTGGGCTCTGGAATGGCGTGACCGAAATGGTGAAGCTCGATCTCTACCGCCTGATCGCAAATCTGCTTGAGTGGCTTGAGCAGATAATTCAGTGCCCTCATCAGTAAAATGGTGGTGATTAAAAAACCGATCAAGAACCAGCTTGCCAGTTCGCTCATACCCCGCCACAGCTCGTAATAGGCTTGTCCTGGGTGGCCCACCACTTTCAGTTTGCCCAGTTGCAGCCAGCCGGATGTCAGAATTGACTCGTTGGATACTTCGGGAAACAAACCCAAGCCGATAAACCACTGTGGTACGCCCTGAATGTTGCTGGTGTTCTCTTGCTCGATGACATCTTTGGACGCCAGCAAATCCAATCGGATCAACTGATAATAGCCGCCATCAAATATGGCCTGGATGACCGATTCAGCTCCCACCTTGTCACCGTTTTCCAAATACGGGGTCAGCGCCAACCCGAGCGAGGTTGCGGTATTGATGACGGTGGTCTCCTGCTGCTGAGCCAGATAGGTTCGGGTCGAATTGAACTGCACCCAATAGGTAGCTGCAAACAACAAACCGAACAGGATCAACATGGTTGCCAATAATTGTCTGTAGAGCGTCATAGGTTAATCATCCAAATTCACCACAGGCCGAGCCAATTGCCCGGAAGTCATGCGATTGCGTAAATCAGTCCATAATCCCAAGCGTGACGACTGCCCGGCCAGTTCCCCTTGACCACGCGCCTTCATCAACCACAAGTGACTACCGTTAAAGCTGTATATCGGCACCAGATCCGTGCGTTGGCTGGCAGGACGGATCGATCCGATCAAATTATCCAAAATCACAGGTTCGGAGGAAGGAGTATCATAGTAGGCAACAACCATATGAAACTGGTTATAATCCAACGCCTTGACATATACCATCCGCATTTTCTCATCGGGAATACCAAGCTCCAGCAGGGTGAAGTATTTTGAAATGCTGAAGTCTTCGCAATCACCACCGGCTGCCCCCAGAAACTCCAGCGGGGTAGCCCAGTAATCTTTCTTGCGCCACAACTTGATGTCATCAATGAAGCGCATCTGGTTGAAAAACTGGTTTACCTTCTCCAGTTTCTGGCGCTCTGTCAGTCCGGCATCACGATTCTGCATGACCAGCGTACGCCAGCTTGTCACCCGCTTGCCTGCCCTAGCCCCATAGGTTTCCTCGGCGCGCTGGACCAGCTTGAGGTCTTCGGGTGTCAATGGTTGACTGGCAGAGAGGATGAGCGGAAGCGAAACCAGCAACCACCACAGTGAGTAACGCAGCCAGCGAGCACGCAACCCCAAGGCTGATGCCCTGCTACAACCGCTTGCCTTCCACCACACCGTCACACTCATCCCATGGGCATCCAATGACTGTCACTGCACCGATCAAGCATTAGAGCATTAGAGACAAGGGATGGTAGCAGCAAAGCGCGACCATCCCTTTCACTCGCATCAAACCTGATGCGTTGTCCATTAGCGTTTGGCTTGCCAGTCGGCCGGCTGCTGCACGTTAAACGCGTTGAGCAGGCTACCTGTGGCGTTGAGGATACGATAGTCAGCCAGCAGAGCGTCATACTCGGCGGTAATGTAGGTGCGGCGCGCCTCAAACAGTTCGTTTTCGGTGTTCAACACGTCCAGCAAGGTACGCTGACCCAGGCCAAACTGTTTCTTGTACGCCTGTACCGTGTCGTAGCTGGCGTCAACATGCTCTTTCAGAGAGGTCTTTTGCCTGGCCAGCGACTCTTTCGCGTTCCAAGCCAGACGAGTGCCTTCCTCTACTTGGCGGAACGCATTCAGATGAATGTCTTTCGCCTGAGAGTAGAGCGCAGATGTTGCATTGCTCTCTGCCACATCAGAACCGCCACGGAACAAGTTGTAACGCATCCGTACCATGGCGGTCAGATCATCGTTACGCCCTTTGACTGAATCGATATCCTCATTCCAGTTCTGATCTACCTCAAATGTCACATTGGGATAGAAACCGGATCTGGCACCTTCATGCTGATACTTGGCCGCTTCGATATCCTGCAGGGAGGAGAGCAGGGTCGGGTGCACTTCGGTGGCCGTTTTCAATGCGGCATCCAGACTGGCGGGAATAAGAGCCCCATTGGGAACGGGTTGCACCAGATCCTTTGGCATCTCGTTAACGACGCGAATGAATTCGCTCTCCGCATCGCGATAGTTGTTCTCGGCGGCAGCCTCATTGGCATAGGCTCTGGCGACACGACCATCGATCTGGGTCTGGTCCGCAGTCGAGCCCAGACCAGAGTCGGTCCGCTTACTGATATCGCTGCGGATCTGCTCATGGGTTTCCAGGTTCTGTTTGGACAACTCCAGGAGCTCCTGCTGGCGCAGCACGTTGAGGTAAACCTCGGCCACCCGCAGCGCTGTGTTCTCTGCCTCGGAGATCATGGCCAGACGCTGAGCGTTGGCTTCGGCATCGGTCCGGGCCACGTTGCTGCTGACATCGAAACCGTCGAAGAGCATCTGGCGCAGACTGATCCCGGCCTCTTTGCGAGTCATGCTGTCATCCACACCAGCACCGCCCGCACGAGTGGTTGGGCTATCGGTCTTTTCATAACCCACACCACCACGCAGATCGATGGTGGGATAATAACCACCTTTGGCGCCATCATGCTGATACAGTCGCGCCTGATAGAGGTCAAAAGCTTCCTTGATTTTCGGATGGGTAGCCAGTGACTGTGCCACTGACTGTTCCAGCGTTTGGGCCAGGGTAAGGCCCGGGAACAGCACGGCGCCACTTACTAACATGGCAACAATCGTCTTCTTCATGGTATCTCCAGTCATGTTGTTTTTAGATTGTTGGCTTATCGTTCTCTCAGTGCAGACTGCCTAGCCCGTAATAGCGGCTTAAGCAAATAGTCTAGGACACTTTTTTTACCAGTAATAATATCTGCACTGGCTAACATACCGGGGATGATGGGAAGTGCATTAAGCTCATCGCCCAAGTAGCTTTTCTCGGTGCGAACTCGCACCAGGTAGAAGGAGTTGCCATCTTCATCCTGGATGGAGTCAGCACTTATCTGTTCAACCTTTCCATGTAATCCTCCATAGATAGTGAAGTCATAGGCAGTGATCTTGACCACGGCGGCCAACCCTGGTCGCAAGAATGCGATGTCTTTCGGGGACACCTTGGCCTCGACCAGCAAGGTGTCTTCCAACGGCACGATTTCCATCAAATCCATCCCTGGTTGCACCACACCACCCAGGGTATTGATCTTGAGCTTCTTGATAGTGCCTTTGAGCGGCGCAATCACACTGGTCCTATCAACCCGGTCCTGCAACCCGACCTGCCCCTCGGAGAGCTGGCTCAGTTTCCCCTGCCGCTCATTGAGTTCAGTTTGTGAGTCGGCCCGAAACTTCAACGCTATGTCATTACGCTTGGAAATGCTTTCTCTCAACACTGAGTTGAGTTTGGGAATAATAAGCCGGTTGCTCTCCAGCTCCCCCTGCATCTCGTTGACCTGGCGTTCCAGCTTGATGAGCTCTACCTGGGGGACTATCCCTTCTTTGGCAAGGGGACGACTGATGTTCAACTCCTGCCGGGCCAGATCGACACTGCGTCCGACGGTTCTTATCTTGGCATTGAGCTCGATCAGTTCCTGCTCTTTCTGCTCAATCTGCTGACCGAGTATATAGAGCTGGTTGTTCAGGTTATTGAGTCGCTCATCCTGCACCGATTTTTCACGGGCAGCGTACTCGGCAAACACATTCTCGAATCCATCAGGAAAAGCGATCGGCTGCTTGTCGATGACCACCTGTTCACGCCAGCCCAGATTGGGGTCAGTCTTGACCACGACGCTCAGGATCTCGGCCTTTAGCCGCGCGATATCACCCTTGAGGGTCACCAGCTCTTGCTCACGCTCCCGAAAATCGGAACGGAAACGGGTGTCATCGATTCGCAGCAGCGGCTGCCCCTTCTCAACTATGTCACCCTCCTTGACGAAGATCTCCTTGACGATTCCCCCCTCCAGGTTCTGGATCACCTGCAACTGACGGGATGGGATGACTTTGCCCTGCCCGACCGTCACTTCATCCAGCTCGGCCCAGGCAGCCCAGACGATGGCGCTCATAAAGAACAGGAAGCAAGCCCACAACAATACTCTTGCCCGGGTCGGGGTACTCAGCAGAACGGCAGCAGCGCCATCATCGACAAACTCCAGATGTTCGGGTGCGGGCAGCACTGTATCGGACGGCGACTTTTTGAACAGACCAAATTTAGCCATTGGACGCCTCCTGCACTCGCACCTTGCCTTCCTTCAACTGTTGCAACACTACATCTTTGGGTCCATCTGCCACTATTTGCCCCTGCTCCACGACGATGACCCGCGATGCGACATCAAGCATGGAGGTCTTGTGAGTAATGAGGATCAGGGTGGTTTCCGGTCCCAGTCGTGCCAGCTCATGCTTGACCTGCATCTCTGACTGGTTGTCCATGTTAGAGGTGGGTTCGTCCATCACCAGAATGGGGGGATCATTGAGCAAAGCACGAGCCAGCAGGATCGCCTGACGCTGACCGCCAGAGAGCTGACGTCCCCCTTCTCCTATCTGCCTGTCCAGACCATTCGGGTCACGGTTGGTGAAGTTGGTGACCCCGGCCCGTTTGGCCGCGCGCAGAACCCGCGCATCGTCCACCAGCGGATTACCCAACATGATGTTGTCACGTACCGAGCCAAAAAACAGGGTCACATCCTGGGGGACACAACCGATATTACGCCGGATCACAGACGCGGGCAGTTGATCCAATTCGAACCCGTCGAGACGAACCGAACCATCAGTGGGTCGATAAAGCCCCATAAGAATCTTTTCAAGAGTGGTCTTGCCCGCCCCGATCCGACCTATGATGGCCACCTTCTCACCCGGCTCAATACGCAGATTGATATTGTGCAGCGTGCTTGTCTCCATCCCCGGATACTTGAACGACACATTATCAAATTCGATCCGGCCGGCGATGATAGGGTGATGGATGTACTGCTTACCCTCCTCCTGCTCACCCGGCGTCATCATGATCTTCTCCAGGATCTCCAGCGCGGATTTAGCCTGGTTGTAACGGGTGGAGAGAACCGAGAGTTGCACCATAGGGGCGATAGCGCGGCTGGAGAGCATGACGGCGGCAATCATGCCGCCCATGGTGACCAACCCTTCCGATATCTGATAGACACCGACGATCACCAAGCCCACTGTCACTACCTGCTGGATGTAGCTGGCCAGGGACGACATGGAGTTGGTGATGCGGCGCGTCTGCACGCCCCAGGTCGATATATGGGATACCGCCTGCTCCCAGCGATGCTGGAACATGCTCTCGGCGCCGAAAATCTTGACGGTCTCCAGCCCGGAAATACTCTCGATCAGGTTGGCGTTTTTCTGGGAAGCGAGCCGCGATCCCTCTTCGATGGACTGTTTGAGCGGTGCCTGGATATAGAAGCTATAGGCCACCAGGATCAACATGGCGACGATGGGCACCACCACCATGACGCCAGCAAACATCCAGATGATAAAGAGGAAGAAGAGCGCAAAGGGCAGATCGATGAGGGTCGAGACAGTGGCGGAGGTGAAAAACTCCCGCACGGATTCGAACTCCTGCAGGTGTTTGGCAAAGGCACCGGTGGAGGCAGGTCTGGACTCCATCCGCATACCCATTACCTTGGCGAAGATCTTGGCCGACAGCAGCACGTCTGATTTCTTGCCCGCGATATCGATAAAATAGCTGCGCAACTGACGCATCACGAAATCGAAGGTAAACACCACCATGGCCCCCGCCGCCAGTACCCAGAGCGACTCGAACGCCAGGTTGGGGACTATCTTGTCATAGACGTTCATCGTGAACAGCGGGCTGGCCACCGCAAACAGGTTGATCAAGACGGAGGCGATCAGCACATCCCGATAAATGCCACGGGATTCAAACAAGGTACTCCAGAACCAGTGTCCATCACGGGTCTCCAGCACCTTGGGGGAACGATCATCAAACTTGAACTGTTTTTTGACGAAGAAGAGCCTGCCCAGATACTCATCACCCAGGTGGGCTATGCTGAGCCACTCGGCCGCATCCCCTGCTTGAGGAAAAATCACCTTGCCCTGAGTTCTTTCTTCGTTCCACTCCAGCAGTATGCAGGCACCGCCGTTGCGCATCTGCAGCACACAGGGCAACAACAGGGAGGAGATATCGGCAAGGGGCTGGATCACTTCCCGTGCAGACAGTCCCCCCCGTTCGGCGGCGCGACTGAACAGGTTCGGGGTCAGCAGGCCGGATACCAACGGCAATCCAGTGGTCAGGGCATCCCTGCTGTTGGGTACGCCATAAAAGCGGGTCAGGAAGACCAGGCTCTCCAACAACTCATCAATACGGTTAGTTTCTGCTTGCATAGCATCCTGTCACTGCATGATTAGGCCGACTGTGGTGGTCACACATCGCTGTCCGGCGAACGCGATCTCGTGGAATAAAGAACCCTGACTCCACGGCAAGAGATCAACAGCCTGATTAACGTTAAAGCACAGGTAAATGACACTGGATGGTATCGTCAGACCTGAGAAGCATTACGCCCAAAGGCGGTACGGCTTGATCGGTTCTTAATAGCGACACAAGATGGCGCCATGTCCGGTCTATCCCGCCGATCCATTGGAAATAATACAAGATCATTGATAATGATTTCTTTTTCAAGCCTAGTCATATTATCAAGACAACTTTACTGCAACTATACTGCAAAGAGTGAATTTCATCTAATAACCCTCTGTTTTTTTGACGAAACTTGATTGATCACGCAATACATTCGGCGAGGGAAAAAGGTCGCCCCAGCCTCTGCCCCTGAGCGCCGGAACGAGCCAGTTCACTAGCAATATTGGCCATGGCTGTCCAGCGATTCTCGCACCAGACAGGCGCCAACAAGGTCGGACGACGAGCCGAGGCCGAGATGCGGTGATAAACCACCTCGGGGGGCGTGTGCTGGATCATGGCCACGGCTGCCTCCACATATTGCTCCAGAGTCAGCACTTCCAGTCGACCCGCCAGCCAGGCATTGCCGAGGGTACTGCCCTCAACCACATGGAGCGGATGCAGCTTTATCCCCTCCACGCCCGTCTCCACTATGCGGTGCAATGTATCCAGGCTGTCCATGGGTACTTCACCGGGCAGGCCGACGATCAGGTGGGCACATACCTTGATCCCACGCCGATGAGCTCGCTCGACCGCATCGGCATAGGCCGCGTAGCCATGACCCCGATTGATGCGATGCAAGGTCTTGTCATTGGCACTCTGCAATCCCAGCTCCAGCCATACCTCGTAGCCACGGGCCTGATAGCTGGCCAGCAAGTCCAGCACAGCATCCGGCACGCAATCGGGCCGGGTACCGACACACAACCCCACCATGTCGCTGACCGAGAGCGCCTCTTCATACATACGCTGTAGATATTCAACTTCGGCATAGGTGCTGGTATAAGCCTGAAAGTAGGCGAGATAGCGCTTGGCACGGGTCACTTCATCCCGGCGCGCCAGCAGTTGCTGCACCACCGAGAGCTGCTGGGCTGACTCGTCGGCAAAAGAAGAGACATTGCAGAAGGTGCAACCACCGCGGCCCAGGGTGCCATCCCGGTTGGGGCAGGTGAAGGCGCCATGAATGGAGAGTTTGTGGATCTTCTGGCCGTGGCGTTGCTTGAGATCCTGACCGAATGTATTGACGAGTTCGTGTAACTGCATGGCACCTCCGCTAAAGGAGCGTCATTGTACGAGCTTGCGCAAACAGGGCGCTGAGCTGGATCAAGGGAGGCGAGAGTCAAAAAACATATAAATATTCACCAATATTTGGATAAATATTTGCAAGTGGGTAGCTATTGACGCTTTCGAAACACGTCAGCTAAAAACCGCCCCCAGGTCACAACCGAATAGCCGCAAGCTAACCAACTGTTGAACAATGAAATTTTTCTCATAGTCCCGTTGGCGACAAATGCAAGATACAGGGTGCATAATTGTGATCGTCACCGCTCACCGATAGGATAAATTGGTAAAATTACTACAAATCCCCATCCCCACTGAGTCAACCAACAAACCCCAAGATATCAGTATTAAATCCCGAAAAAACAAAAACAGCCAGAGCAATACCCAATTCAAGCCCCGTATACACCCGCACCCCGACATTTTGTTATGAGTTTGTAATATTGAAAACAGCCGGGATGTCCAATTGACCTTGCCGAAAAATCCCATTAGTTTGGAGATTCGCCACGTCAGGCGGACGGAACCACAAGAGCCAATCGCAATTTATGCAGTTTGCGATGCAAGGCCGAGCAAGGGAGAAATGCAATGTCACTATATGATCCAAAGCTGGAGAGGGATAACTGTGGCTTCGGCCTGTTGGCCCACATGGAAGGTGAAGCCAGCCACAAGCTTGTCCGTCTCGCGATGTCAGCATTGGCTCGCATGCAGCACCGCGGTGGCATCTCCGCCGACGGCAAGACCGGCGATGGCTGCGGTCTGTTGCTACAAAAACCGGACAGCTTCTATCGCGCGATCGCCGAAGAGAGAGGATGGCACCTGGGCCGCAACTATGCCGTCGGCATGCTGTTCCTGAATCCGGACCCCCTGTTGGCCCAGCAGACCCGCGACATCATCGACGAGGAGCTGGAAAGAGAGACCTTGAGTCTGGTGGGTTGGCGCAAGGTGCCCATCGATACCAATGTGCTCGGTCCCATCGCCAAAGCCTCCCTGCCCAGCATTGAACAGGTCTTTGTCAACGCACCACCAGGCTGGGTCGACAAGGATCTCGAGCGCCGCCTCTATATAGTGCGTCGCCGCATCGAGAAGCGCATCAGCGACGACTACTTCTACGTGGTCAGCCTCTCCAACCTGGTCACAGTCTACAAAGGACTGTGTATGCCGGTGGACTTGCCGCGCTTCTATCTGGATCTCGCCGACATTCGCATGCAGGCCGCCATCTGCGTGTTCCACCAGCGTTTCTCCACCAACACCAGCCCGCGCTGGCCGTTGGCGCAGCCATTCCGCTACCTGGCCCACAACGGCGAGATCAACACCATCGCGGGCAATCGCCAGTGGGCCAAGGCGCGCAGCTACAAG
Organism: Aeromonas sp. HMWF014; assembly: GCF_963878295.1. Lineage (NCBI taxonomy): Bacteria > Pseudomonadati > Pseudomonadota > Gammaproteobacteria > Aeromonadales > Aeromonadaceae > Aeromonas > Aeromonas sp. HMWF014. The sequence goes on from NZ_CAWNYS010000123.1 coordinate 12,406, forward strand.
TTCGCCACCCCGCTCATTCCGGATCTGCAAGAAGCCGCACCCTTCGTCAACACCACGGGCTCCGACTCGTCCAGCCTCGACAACATGCTGGATCTGTTTCTGGCCGGTGGCATGGACCTGTTCCGCGCCATGCGCCTGCTGATCCCGCCTGCATGGCAAAAACACCCGAACATGGATGACGACCTGCGCGCCTTCTATGACTTCAACTCCATGCATATGGAGCCCTGGGATGGCCCGGCTGGCATCGTCATGACAGATGGCCGCTACGCCACCTGCGCGCTAGACCGCAACGGCCTGCGTCCGGCACGCTATGTCATCACCAAGGACAAGTTCATCACCCTGGCCTCCGAAGTCGGCACCTGGGATTACACCCCGGACGAGGTGCTGGAGAAGGGCCGGGTCGGCCCGGGCGAGCTGTTCGTGGTGGATACCCGCAACGGCAAGGTGTGGACCAGCTTCGAGATCGATGATGATCTCAAGAGCCGTCACACCTACAAGCAGTGGATGGACAAGCATTGCAAACGGCTGGTGCCGTTCGAACAGATGGATGATGCCAGCACAGGCGCCCGCGAGCTCTCGGACGATCAGCTCAAGACCTATCAGAAGCTGTTCGGCTACTCCTACGAGGAGCTGGATCAGATCATCCGCGTGCTGGGCGAGAACGGCCAGGAGGCGGTGGGTTCCATGGGGGATGACACCCCGATGGCGGTGCTCTCCTCCAGCCAGCGCACCCTGTATGACTACTTCCGCCAGATGTTCGCCCAGGTGACCAACCCGCCCATCGATCCCCTGCGGGAAAACCACGTCATGTCGCTGGCCACCTGTATCGGTCGCGAACAGAACGTCTTCAACGAGACCTTCGGCCACGCCCACAGGGTGCTGTTCCAGTCACCGATCCTGCTCTATTCCGACTTCCATCAGCTGCTGGCGCTGGAAGGGGAGCACTATCGTCATGCGGTGCTGAGCCTCAACTACCAGCCCGAAGAGGGGCTGCAAGGGGCGCTGGAGCGGCTGTGCAACGACGCCGCCGACAAGGCGCGTGGCGGTACTGTTCTGCTGATCCTGTCGGATCGGGACGTCAGTGCCAATACCCTGCCCATTCCGGCCGCCATGGCGGTGGGCGCGGTACAGCGCACCCTGGTAGACCACAACCTGCGCTGCGACGCCAACATTCTGGTGGAAACCGCCAGCTGTCGCGATCCGCACCACTTCTCGGTATTGCTGGGCTTTGGCGCCACCGCCATCTACCCCTACCTCGCCTACGAGACGCTGGCCAAACAGGTCGAGGAAGGCGTGCTCAAGATGAGCCTGCGCCAGGCCATGCTCAACTACCGCAACGGCATCAACAAGGGGCTCTACAAGGTGATGTCCAAGATGGGCATCAGCACGATCGCCAGCTACCGCTGCTCCCAGCTGTTTGAAGCCGTTGGCCTCTCCAGCGCGGTGGTCGCCATGTGCTTCCGGGGCGTCTCCAGCCGTATCCAGGGCGCCGATTTTGCCGACATACAGCAGGATCAGCTCAACCTTGCTCGTCAGGCCTGGTTGCAACGCAAGGCCCTCACCCAGGGCGGCCTGCTCAAGTTTGTCCACGGCGGCGAGTACCACACCTACAACCCGGATGTGGTACAAACCCTGCAAACCGCGGTGCGCTCCGGCAACTATGCCGATTACAAGGAGTACGCGCGGCTCGTGAACGAGCGCCCTGTCTCCACCC
>NZ_CAWNYS010000124.1:0-1590 GCF_963878295.1 Aeromonas sp. HMWF014
CCACATGATCAGCCAACCCAAAGCGGTGCAGGGCCTGGCGCGCCGCCAGCCGGCCAGCCAGAAACTCCCCCAGCCGCTTGGGCACCGCTCGCTGCAAACTGTCAGGCAGCAGGATCCCGGCCTGCTCATAGCAGGCCGGGGTGAAGGCGCCAGGATCGAAGCAGACTCGCTGCAGCGGAAGTTCAGCAACACCGGGCAGCGGCAGGCTGTCGGCATGCAGGATAAAGCTACCTGGGGATGTGGCAGCCAGGGAAGCGATTGACATCGAAAAGGCCCTTGGTTCGAGAGCGGCCATGATAGCAAATCGCCCCTTCCAAACGCCACAAACGCAAATGACAACTTTTATCATTTGAATTTGTGATAAGATAAGTCCGCCCGTTTGGGACCCGGTTTTTCGCTGATTTCACCAAGAAGGATGTAACGATGAAGATCTCCTCCCCCCTGGCCACCGCGCTCATACTCGCCAGCCTGGTCGGTTTTCAGGCCGAGGCCAACACCGAAACCCGTCAGGTGACCGATGCCAATGGCAAGACCCAGATCGTGCCCGCCCAACCCAAGCGGGTCGTGGTGCTGAGCGAAATCGATCTGGATACAGCCCTGACTCTGGGGCTGCAGCCGGTCGGCACCGTCAACGGTCGCGGTCAGGGCACACTGCCCCGCTACCTGCTGAACAAGGCGGGCGAGCATATCGCCGTGGTCGGCGATCTGGACAACCCCAATCTGGAGCGACTGATCGATCTGGAGCCGGACCTCATCCTGACCGGCCAGACCAAACCCGAGCTGCTGACTCTGCTGCAAGAGATAGCCCCCACCGTTGTCACCGGCAACTGGGGCGACTCCTGGAAGGAGATCTTCAATCGCAGCGCCCACGTGCTGAACCGGGACACCGAGGGCAAGGCCTTCCTCGCTCAATATGACGCCCGCCTGCAGGAGGCACGCAGCAAGCTTGCCAAGCATCAGGGCGAGCGCCTGAGCATAGTGCGCTGGAACCCGAAGGGCCCGAGTTACATGCACAGCGGCACCTTCGCCAGCAGCGTGGTGGAAGAGATGGGGCTGACCCGTCCCACCCACCAGATCGGCGACAAGACCCCCCACTCCCCGGCCCTGAGTCTGGAGTCCCTCAACCTGCTGGACGGTGACTGGCTGGTGATCGGCACCCTGAGCGCCAGCGGCGATGCGGTGGATGCCATGAAGCAGGCCGAGCAGACCCCCGCCTTCCAGCAACTGAACGCCATCAAGGGCAAGCGCTTTGACGCCGTGGACGGATCGCTGTGGACCTCCACCGGCGGCCCCCAGGCTGCCCTCAAGGTGATCGATGATGTCGAGCAGCTGCTCGCCAAACCGGACGCGGCCCCCATCACCCAATAAGCCCCTGCGCCAACTGCGCTCCTGTGGCAAATAAAGAAGCCCGCATCATGCGGGCTTCTTGTTGATGAGCTTTTCGGTCGCTCTATTCAGGCAGTGGCAGCGCCTTTCTATCGAGCTTACCGCTGCCAGTCTTGGGCAAGGCATCGAGCAAAAGAATGCGCGCTGGCACCATATAGTGCGGCAGCGTTGCCTGCAGCCCCTTGCGCAGGGCAAGGCGATGGA
>NZ_CAWNYS010000125.1:0-5637 GCF_963878295.1 Aeromonas sp. HMWF014
GGCCGAAAGAGTGGGGGCGCCGTTGGTGGCGTACTCGCTGGTACGCATGGTATCGCTCACCGGCGATATCGCCACCGGCCAGAAGATCCTGCATAGCGCCGCTCGCACCATGAAGCGCACCCAGCTTGAGCTGGGGGTGACCATCTTCGACGATGCGGACCTGGAGGCGGTGGTGGCGGGTATTCGCACCTTCGGCTTCTACAACACCGGCCAGGATTGCACCGCCGCCAGCCGTACCTATGACCAGGGCAAGATCTACGACAAGTTTGTCGGCGGCATGAAGATCTCGGGCTACGGCAAGGATCTCTCCCTCTATGCGCTGGAGGACTGCACGGTGCCGCGCCATATTATGGTCAAGCTCTGACAAGGGATTGCTCGCCGCGCCAAAAAGCAGAAGGCCCCGCAATGCGGGGCCTTCTCTCTGAACACTCTGCATGTTCACGCCACTGTGGCGGAACATGACCGAGCCCTTTGCCAGCGACTGCCGGTCTGGCCTGTGGCCATCGTTCTCTGCTTGCGTGTACGGCTTAGCGCTGCTTGCCGCTGCCGATACCAAACGGGATGCGGTAATCACTGCTCTGCTCACCCAAGGTGACGGTCAGGTTGCCCTGAGCGCGGCTTGGAATACGAACCTGCTGGGTACCCGCCAGATTGGCGTGGACGGAGGCAACGACATCGCCAGACTCATCACGCACTTCCAGCATGGGGTTGGCCTTGCCATCCGCGGCAGCGCTCGCATGCCAATTGACAAACAGCACGCCCGGCGTGGCGTTGAGGTCAGCGGGGACAGAAGCCTGGGCGAAACCGGCTGTCATCAGGCCTGCAACGGCCAGCATCTTGATTACGTTTTTCATGTTCATTCACTCTCTTGGTTTTTATGTCATTGCCAAGGCCGGTTCGGCCTGAATCAATGCATCCATGCAAGAGGTTATTCAAATAGTATGTTGTTCTTTCACTGACATCCGACACCTTGTTTGATGGTGTCACAGCCTGGAACGACCTGTTATTTGGCCGCTTGGCGTTCCTGCCTAAGCGTTGAGTGAATATTAGACACCTCTACCCATCTTTGTTAGCGAGATAAACTGGCCTAGATGTTCAAAAAATCTGATGTGGATATCCATCTTGGGTTCAGGTATCGCCAACGCCGCAACGGGCACTGGTTTATGGCAGGGGAACGACACGGCGTCGCTCCCAATTTGGCTAACGCAGGAAGCACGCTTTGACCCCTATTCCTCGGTGGAATGAGGGTTGGAATAAGTTTACAGACGGACCACACAAAGGGCAGGATCTCCTGCCCTTTGATACTCATATTCCTGCCAGTTCCTCTGTCGTCATGGGCCGCAGCACCTTGCAGGGATTGCCGACGGCAACCACGTTGGCCGGAATATCCCGGGTGACCACTGAGCCCGCACCGATCACGCTGTTGTCCCCTATGGTGACACCCGGGCAGATGACGACGCTGCCACCGATCCAGACGTTGTTGCCGAGGCGCACCGGCTTGCCGAACTCGACCCCGGCCACCCGCGGCACCACCGCCACCGGGTGGGCCGCGGTGTAGATCTGTACCCCTGGCGCCAGCAGCACGTTGTCACCGATATGCACCTCGCACACATCGAGGATGGTGCAGTTGACATTGGCGTAGAAGTTCTCCCCTAGGTGGATGTTGGCGCCGTAGTCGCAGAAGAACGGAGGATTGATGGCGCACACAGCGCCACGGCTGCCAAACAGTTCCCGCAGCATGGCGTCCCGCGCCGGCGGTTCCTGCCAACTGGTATTGAAGGTGTGATAGAGGAAACGGCAGCGCTCACGCGCCGCCTTGAGCTCAGGATCTCCTGCATCATAGGGCTCCCCCGCCACCATCTTCTGCCACTCGGGCCCGCGCACGGGTTGCCGAGCCTCTGTTGCCGCCATGGGCGGGGCCTGTGTCATCGTCTATTCCATCAGCCAGATCAGGGATTCATAAGGGCGCAGCATACAAGATTGCGGCCGGGCCGGGCTATCCGGGTAGTTACCAAGCAGCAGGCGTCCCTCGCCAGCCAGCATCTGCGCAGGCAGCACGAACTCTGTCGGCTCGCCGTAGAAGTTGCTAACTACCAACAGGGTCTGGCCGTTGGCACTACGGGTATAGGCCCAGATCCGCTGATGCCCCACCAGCAGCTCCTGATAATCCCCCTGGGTGAAGATGGGGTGCGCCTTGCGCAAAGCGATCAAATCCCGGTAGTGCCAGAACACCGAGTTCTGGTCGGCCAGCGCTGCCTCTGCGTTGATCTCGGGGTAGTTGGCGGCAGGGGTGAGCCAGGGCTCACCTTTCGTGAAACCGGCGTTGGGGGCCGCACTCCACTGCATCGGGGTGCGCGAGTTGTCGCGCGACTTGGCGCCGAGGATGGCGAGGATCTCGGCCTCGCTCATCCCTTCGGCCTGCTTGATGGCGAAGATATTGCGGCTCTCCACATCCTGATAGTCATCGATGCTCTGATAACCGGGGTTGGTCATGCCGATCTCCTCCCCCTGATAGATGTAGGGCGTGCCCTGCAGGCCGTGCAGGGTGCTGGCCAGCATCTTGGCGGCCACAACCCGATGTTCGCCCTCGTCCCCGAAGCGGGAGACGATGCGCGGCTGGTCGTGGTTGCACCAGAACAGCGCCGACCAGCCCTTGCCATGCATGCCGCTCTGCCAGTGGTTGAAGATACGCTTCAGTTCGAGGAAATCGAACGGTGCTTTCGTCCACTTGTCGCCGTTGGGGTAATCCACCTTCAGATGGTGGAAGTTGAACACCATGGAGAGCTCGGAGCCATCGAGCGCGCCGTAGCGCTGGCAGTGTTCCAGCGAGGTAGAGGACATCTCCCCCACCGTCATGACGCCCACCGGTGCAAAAACATCGCGGCTCACATCCTGCAGGAATTCGTGGATACGCGGCCCATCGGTGTAGAACCTGCGGCCATCGCCAATATCGTCGTTCGGGAAAGTCTGATCCTTGGAGATGAGGTTGATGACGTCGAGGCGGAAGCCATCGATGCCCTTCTCGGCCCAGAAGTGGATGACCTTCTTCACCTCGGCGCGCACGGCCGGATGCTCCCAGTTGAGGTCCGCCTGCTCGCGGGCAAACAGGTGCAGGTAGTACTGGCCGGTGGCCTGATCCAGCTCCCAAGCGCTGCCACCAAACTTGGACTGCCAGTTGTTGGGCACGCCGCCGTCCACCGGATCGCGCCAGATATAGTAGTCGCGGTAGGGACTGTTTTTATCTCCCAACGCGGATTTGAACCAGGCGTGCTCGGTAGAGGTGTGGTTCACCACGATATCCATCACAATGCGGATGCCGCGCTCATGCGCCGCAGCCAGCAGCGCTTCGAAATCGGCCATGGTGCCATAGGCGGGATCGATGGCCAGATAGTCGGCGATGTCGTAACCGTTATCTACCTGAGGGGAAACATAAACCGGAGTCAGCCAGAGGGCATCGACCCCCAAGGTCTTGAGATAGTCTAGGCGGGCCATGATCCCCTTGAGATCGCCGGTGCCACGGGCAGCGGAATCCTGAAAACTCTTGGGGTATATCTGGTAAATCACGGCACTCTGCCACCAAGGTGTTTGGTTCATGAGTCTTGCTCTTGTTTCGAATGAAAAAGGAGAGGGCGACCCGTTAGGGCCGCCCTGATGACTATGTTCAGGCGCTGGCCTGGGCCAGCTTGCCGGCCGCTTGCTGCCGCTGGTAAACCAACAGGGTCAGCACCATGGGCACCACTATGGCCACCAGCATGGCGACTGAGTAGACGGCCCAATACTGAGGCTGGATGGAGAGAATGCCCGGCAGGCCGCCCACCCCTATGCCGTTGGCCATCACACCGGCGAAGCCGCAGATAAGCGCCGCCAGACTGGAGCCCACCATGGCGCACAGCATGGGGAACTTGTACTTGAGGTTGATACCGTACATGGCAGGTTCGGTCACGCCCAAGTAAGCCGAGATGGCGGCAGGCACGGAAATCTCCCGTTCGTTCTCCTTGCGGCTGATGAGGATGATGCCCACCACAGCCGAAGCTTGCGCGATATTGGAGAGGGCGATCAACGGCCAGATCGGGGTGCCACCCATGCTCTGCATCAATTGCAGATCCACTGCGTTGGTGGTGTGGTGAATACCCGTGATAACCAGGGGTGCGTAGAGGAAGCCGAACAGGGCAGCACCGATGGGAGCAAACGAACCTGTCATGGCTGCCTTGGCCGCAAAGCCGACGCCGTCACCAATCCAGCGGCCAAAGGGGCCTATCAGGGCATGGGCCAGGATCACCGCCAGCAGCAAGGAGACGAAGGGGACGATCACCAGGTAGAGATAAGCCGGAATGATGCGCTTGAGGGTGGTCTCGATATAGGCCAGTGCCACGCCCGCCAGCAGGGCTGGAATAACCTGAGCCTGATAGCCCACCTTCTCGATGACAAACCAGCCGAAGTCCCACACTTCCGGGATCTGCTGGCCTATCCCATAGGCATTCATCAGCTGCGGCGAGACCAGGGTGACACCCAACACTATCCCCAGGATCTCGGAGCCCCCCATCTTCTTCACCGCAGACCAGCAGACGCCAACCGGCAGGAAGTGGAAGATAGCCTCGCCCAGCAGCCAGAGGAAGGCGTGGACCTGAGCCCAGAACTGGCTGATTTCGACTAGGGTATGAGTACCATCATCGAACATCTTGATATCGCCGATGACGTTGCGAAAGCCCAGGATCAGACCACCGGTGATGATGGCAGGCAGCAGGGGTACGAAGATCTCCGCCAGATGGGAGATGCCCCGTTCCAGCGGGTTCATGTTCTGACGGGCGGCCAGCTTGGCGGCATCCTTGCTGCCACCACTGACACCTATCTCCTTGGTGAGCGCCTTGTACCATTCATCCACCTCGTTACCGATCACCACCTGGAACTGGCCGGCATTGGTAAAGCAGCCCTTCACCGCAGGTATGGTCTCGATGGCTTTGCTATCAGCCTTGGCCGGGTCGTTCAGCACGAAGCGCAGGCGGGTCAGGCAGTGGCTGACGGTGGCGATGTTCTCTTTGCCGCCGATCTTGTCGATCAGGGTGGCAAGCTGTTGTGCGTTGATCTTTGGCATGAGTCTTCCCTCTGTGACTCTATTGATATTGGTCTACTTCGCCCTTTTGGACCAGTCTGCTGGTCTGAGCGTTTTTGGTATCGTTCTTATTTAGCATGCAGCCAATTTGATAGGATCGAAATGGGAACGTTCCCATTTCGTGGTCAGCATCACAAAAAGCACATTTTTTGTTCAGGGCTAAGTGATGGAGCTCACAGGGTGTTGCAGGGGGCTATGGTCGCCAGCGGACGGTGATCCTGCTCGATCTGGCCGAGCAGCTGGCGGGCAGCCTGCTCCCCCGCACCCTGGTAGCCAAGATCCAGGCTGAGGGCGTTGGGAAAGAGGAAGCTGAGCATGGGGTTGTTGCCAAGGCCTGTCACCAGTACCTCGCTACGCCCTTGTTCCTGAAGGTATTTTGCAGCACCTATGGCGAGGGTGTCGCTGGCGCAGACCAGCGCCTGGGTGGCAGGGGTGAGCAGTTCGGCCGCCAGCCGGTAGCCACTCTGCAGGCTGAGATCGCCGAGGGCACTGCGCGCCGTCAATCCCTGCTCGGCGCAGTAGCCGAG
>NZ_CAWNYS010000126.1:0-7870 GCF_963878295.1 Aeromonas sp. HMWF014
CTATTAAATTGTTATGTCAAAGTTAGAGAGTTTGTTTTTTTCAACTATGATGAAATTTAAATCTAATTTTAAAGTTTTTAATTGTCATTCATGACCAAATGAAACCGCTTTCCGGGGGCTCATTGGAAACTATTTGGTGACATGTGAATCTGTATGGGATATTAATATTATTAATGTTTTTGGGCATCGATTATTTGTGTCTGCAATGTTGGTCATTTTTTAAAGTGGCAGCTGAAGATCAATCTTTGATGGGTTTCAGTTCCTGCTGATGCTTGATTGAACCGGTCACTTTCCTCTCGGATGTTTATTGTTCAAGATGCTTGGTATTTGGATGGGGTGTGATATGTAACATAGACGCTTAATCACTGAGTGTGTCTGTAGAGTGATGTATGTTATTTAACAAAGTCATCAGTATTAATTACGCTGGCCAATACTTTAGCTGATGCAATTGTTAATTATTGCATGTCTTGGCTGTGTGCTTTTTAATAAGCGCCGACTCTTCATGCACTGTGCTTTATTCTGTAACGTTCAGCACGCTTGCTCGTGTAATAACTGCTGATTTAATTATTCGGCAGGGGAAAACCACGTCCAATTTTTTATGCAAGTAATGGCCGGGCCTAGTCTGGTTTATCTGCATATAAATAGAGTGCTGTGGTAAATGTGATGCTTGTATGTAAGCAAACTAAGGAGTGTATAAATGGAAGACTTTTTCACAAAAAACATGTCGCGTTATCGTGGTGATGGTCCATATCTGTATGTCGATGATGTCAAGAATATAGACGCGGCATCTGGAACATTCAATCTTCCGCTTGGCTATACCCATCCGAGACTGGCCAATAAATTGAAGCAGCAAATAGACAGATGCGCTCACCTTAGTTCTGCTTACACATGGGAAATGTCGCAACACATACTTAAAAAACTGCGCAAGCATACACCACCCGCAATAGACAGAATCTGGTTGCGTGATGTGTCTGGCTCTGGTGCGGTTGAATGTGCCATCAGAATGGCACAAAAATATACCAAGCGTTCGGGTGTCATATCACTTTATTTGTCACATCATGGACAATCTCTCGCTACCGCCCAGATTTCAGGCAATGCATTCCGAATCAAGAATTTCAACATCAACATAGCGGGTTCATTAAAAATACCTACCCCGCCAAGTATCATGGCGATGAATGCTGATGATACCTCTTTGGCGAGTTACCCTGATCTGGATGAAATGCTGCAGTTAGGTTCCAACGATAATATAGCATGCCTTATTATCGAGCCGATTATGGGTAATGGTGGAAATATCGTTATCCCGCAAGAGTTTTACCGGTCTCTCAGAGAGTTCTGCCATAAAAATGGCATTGTTATTATTGCTGATGAAGTTCAGACGGGGTTTGGCCGTACCGGAACATTTTTTGCCTCTAATGGTTATGCAAAAGAGCTGGACCCGGACATCATAGTATTTGCCAAAGGTGCTGGTGGTATTGGGATTCCGACTGCCGGGGTATTGATGAAACCAGAGCTTGATGTATTGGAATCTTTTGAACACTCCAGCACGTCAGGGGCCAACCCACTCTCCCTGGTGGCGCTTAATGAGGTCATTGACATCATTGAGGATGAGGCGATTCTGGCAAACGTGACAGAGAATGAAGAATTTTTGCGTGATAGTTTATTGTCTCTGCAGAGCAAATACCGTGATATTTCAGGTGTTCGCGGATTAGGCTACATGTTTGGCTTTGACACACCATCAGCAGAATATGCAGCCAAGGCAATAGAAATTGCTGCCAGTCGTGGCTTGATTATCCGTGGTGCGCGTTATGGAAAAAGCCGGGCGTTAAAAGTTCGTCCACCCTTGATTTGTACCCGTCAACATTTGGCTGAAATTATTTTAAAGCTGGATGAAACATTTTCTGTAATGAGCAAAGTTCATTCATTAGTGAAGGAAGTCGCATAATGCTGGCACTCAAATATTCAAAGTCGTGGCAAGTCGATGTCGTGAAGGTAAACGATCTTGCTTGTCTTGAGGCGGATGACGTTGTGGTCGATATTGCGGTATGCGGTATTTGTGGGACTGATGTTGGCATCATCAGTGGCGCATATCCGGTCGCCGTGCCGGGCACCACGCTGGGTCATGAGACCAGTGGCGTTGTGGCCCGGATTGGTCAGGGAGTGACAAGGCTCAAGGTTGGGGATCGTGTTGTGGTTAACCCGACTTATGCCTGTGGCGAGTGCAGGATGTGCCAGACGGGCAATCCCAACCACTGCGAACAAAAAATGGGGACCGAAGCCGGTGTGTCCTATGATGGCGCTTTTGCTCATCAGTATCGCGCCAAAGAGGCTTTTCTACGCAAACTGGATGACCACGTCAGTATGGAAGCCGCTTCTCTGACCGAACCCCTGAGCTGTACCATTACCGGTGTCGATAAGCTGGCGATTACCCACACCAATATTCGGGCCGCCGTGGTCGGGGCAGGACCAATGGGGATGCTCTATCTGTGGGTTTTGTATCATCAAGGCCTCAAACCCTTCCTGGTGGAAAACAATCCGGGCCGTAGCGAGTTCGCCAGGGAATGCCTGCCGCCATCGACCATGTTATATAGTGATTTCGAGCAGGCACTGGAACAGGAATACGGCAGTAAACAGAGTCAGATCGACTTGTGTGTCGATACGACTGGCCAACTTACCGAGCTTGTTTTCTCCCATTTGGCTCCGGGTGGGAAACTACTGAATGTGGCGTTGAAAGACAAACATGCAAAATTGGATGTGTTGAAAATTGCAGATAAAAGTCTGTCTGTCATTGGATCCATCGACTCCTTGAATAACAGTTTTGAGCGGGCCTATGTGATGATCCGGGATGGTGACATTCCAGTGGCAAAGCTGATCAGTCATGTGTTCGATTTTTCAGATTATCAGGCAGCCTTCAAAACAGTTGGCTGTGATATTGCCAATAAGACAATGACGCCATTTTTTACGCCGAACTGTAAGGTGCTGGTGCGTCTGGCAGATATAAAATAACGGTTAGAGAAACATCATGCAGCCCATTACGGTTATATTTGATATTGATGGCGTTATCGTTGACAGTGAACAACTTCACTTTGATGTATTACGCTATTTGGCTCCAGACCATGCCTGTTACTATCAGCCTCAGCAGTTGATTGGCTTAAGTTTGGAAGAGACGCTTGAGCATATAAAAGTCCCGCAGGCGCTTCAATCAGACATTGTTTCAAAAACAATTTCCACCTATAAGGAAAAGTTAAACGAGGCATATCTTCGCCCGGGTGTCGTGACTTTGACGGCGGCCTTGCAAAAGTTAAATATCAAGTTTGGATTTGTCTCTACCGCCCCCAGAGATATCTGCTTGGCCAATATCGCATTACTTGGCCTAACAGAGGCGCCTGTGCTGATTTCTGGTGATGATGTGGCACGAACCAAGCCGCATCCAGACCCCTATCTGGCCATGCTGGCGTTATTGAATACGTCTGCGGACAATGTGGTGGTGATCGAAGATACCGATCTTGGCATGCTGGCAGCAATACGTGCCGGGATTGAGCATGTATATGCCTGGCCACATGCGTTATCTGATCAACAACACTATAAACATGCTGTCGCCATCATTGAACGATTAAGCGACATTGATGCGTTTAAATCGTTTTACCCCGCAGTCTGATCTCTTGCTCCCTGAATACAGGGAGCTGTTTTAGGAAGTTCATTATGTCAGAGTTAGCCATACCGCTTTTTATCCAGCAACCCGTACAGGCAACGCGAAAAGCATTCTTTATTGCAGGTTTCAGTCTGGCCACATGGGCCCCGCTTATCCCACTCGTAAAAGAACGTTTGCAAGTCGAGAATGGCACCATGGGGGCGATATTGCTGGCCTTTGGTCTCGGTTCACTGCTGATGATGCCGCTATCAGGGATGCTGGCATCACGCTATGGCTGCAGACGTGTTTTTACCTCGGCGTTATTGGTTGTACTGCTCACCTTGCCGGCACTGGTTGTGTTGGATCAGGTTTTGCCAATTGCGATAGCGTTATTCATATTTGGGGCAGGAATAGGCGCCATGGATGTGGTGGTCAATATTCATGCTGTCATCACTGAAAAACGTGCTAACAAGCCCATAATGTCAGGCTTCCATGCTCTGTTCAGTCTGGGCGGCATTACCGGGGCAGGGGTGGTCAGTGCGCTATTGGCGCTCGGCGTCTCGTCGCTGAACGTCGTATTTATGGTGCAATTTTTTCTGGTGCTGTTAATCCTGTCGGCCTGGCAGGGATTGCTCAATGAATCGGAACAGCGTGATACACCATTTTTTGTGTTGCCACATGGCAGTGTCATCATTTTGGGCGCCCTGTGCTTTATTGCCTACATCATGGAAGGGGCGATGCTCGACTGGAGCGGCATACTGTTGCTGGGCCAGCCAAATGTTAATGCCAATCAAGCCGGGGTTGGTTATACCCTGTTTGCCGTGACCATGACGATTGGCCGATTTACCGGTGATCGTGTGATCGCCATGTTTGGCCATAAACGAGTGTTTGTATCCAGTGCAATATTGGCGACCGGTGGATTTACCATATTGGTGCTCAGTACTTCTCTCTGGATGCTGGCGTGTGCCTTTTTGTTGATTGGTCTTGGGCTGGCCAACGTTGCCCCCATGTTATTTACCGCCTCTGGTCGCCAGAAGGCCATGCCCGATGCGCTGGCGGTGGCTGCGGTGTCAACGATGGGGTACTCAGGTATTCTGATTGGGCCGGCCATCATAGGGGGGCTTGCTCACATCTTCTCTTTAATTGGTGCGTTTACCTGCGTAACCTTGCTCTCTTGCGCACTGTTTCTCAGTTACCGCAAGGTACAGCTTGATTGAGGCCCCGCCTATATTGCTAAGGAAGCGAATTCGATGAAATGTGACATAAAGAAATGGTATTGGCTCAACGAGCCAGCCACCTGGCACTTGAACGAAGGTAAATTGCAGGTGGTGACCGACCACAAGAGTGATTTTTGGCAAACGACCTGGTACGACTTTCAGCGCCATTCTGGCCATGTTTATGGCTGTGAAGTGGAGGGCGATTTTACGTTTCAAGTGTGCGTCGAAGGCGACTACACCACGCTATATGACCAGGCTGGCCTGATGTTGATTCAGAACGAGCAGCACTGGTTAAAAGCAGGCATTGAGTTCAATGATGCGCAACCCATGATAGGGAGTGTATTAACCAACCCTTGCTCTGACTGGGCAACGGGCGTGTTTACAGGCCATGCAGGCCGCTTCTGGCTGCGCTTGACGTTAGCCAATGGTGCTTTGCGGTTGCAGTATTCCTGCGATGGTGAGCATTGGCCCTTGTTGCGCCTCTGTCCCTTCTCGGCGGCATCATGCAACTTTATCGGCATCATGTGCTGTACGCCGGAGCGTGAAGGGTTGGCGGTGACCTTCTCTGATATGCGTCTTTCCCCTCCGCTTGGCAAAGCACTGCACGATCTGAGCTAGTCAGGGCAGGGCGCTGTCGCCATGACTGCGCAGAGCGGTGCATTGGCATCTGCCATTGCACCGCCATTGCTGATAGCTGGCCGCGTAATAAATGACACCAGCCAGACCATCCGCCCCACGTCTGCCAAGCCGTCAGTGACTGCCGTGCCAGTGTGGTGACTGTTGTAGCCGCCATAACAGCAGCCACCATCAAACAAAGAGAGAGGATATATACGTAGGGTGCAATGAACGAAGTGAATTGCACCGCTAATTTAATGCGTAAGAGCAGAGGTGCAATGCGTTGCGCTTATTGCACCCTACGGTACTCGCAATGACCTTTGATACTCTATACAACTTGTCAGCGACAGGTTCTACAGAAGTAAAAATTACAGTGTCGACTTTTTCACAATGTTTTCTTATAATCCTAATCTTTTGATGATTCATATTTAAATCAAAATTACCCGCATTGTTTACAAGACTCTATAGGCATTGCATACGTCACGAAAAATAATTTAACATATTTTTCTACCAAAACACCTTTATATCTATCGGAGATAGACTCTTAATACTAGACTCGAACTCTATCTCATCCAGTTCATAGTCATTTTTGATAAACTGAGACACCATATCGATTTCTGGGAATAATTTTGCTTTTGATATTCCAACCCCAGCGAGCTGTTTCAATAGTCTTACCTTATCAGCTGCTTTGATAATATATCTTTTGGCATTAGGTCTAAAAATCCAATTGTCGGGGACAATGGCTGGTGTAAGTTTATTTTGCTCAATCCCAAATAACAAAAAAGCACCATCTTGTCGAACAACTCTCGGGTTATCAAGTTTTGGTTTAACACAAACTACACTTTTCACATGCTGCGGGTTAATTCGCTCTAAAAAATGAGGCTTCTCTTGCTTAATATCATGCATTAGTTTTAATACGTGATGATTGTTTTTATGATGAAAACTTTTATAATCACCATCGAATTGCTTTGCAATTTCAAAGTCTGACTTAGCCCATGCTATATTTGAAACCACGCTGACGGTATCACTATCAAAATACTTTACATCTGATTTTGGTATTTTAAAGAATAATATTTCACCATCTTTTTCTTTGTTGTTTTCACCGATGCAGGAAAAATAAAGGGCTACGAGAGGGTTTTCTGTTATATCTAGTAATCTAGTTGGTAAATCATAATGCTGCATCTTAACAAGCTTTTCAAAGCTACTCGCCATACTACTAAATTCAGATGGGCATCGCATGATGATCTCTCGAATCATTTTATCTTCATTGGAGATCCAAACTGATTTTCTATAAATTGATGGTCGCAGAAGGAATTCTTTATCTGCATGCCCTCTAAAGAAAAACAAACTATCTTTATCTTCTAACTCTGGGATTATACCAAGTAATGTCCTGAGGCTTCCCAATCGAGCTTCTTGAATATTCACGAATACATCCTTTTTATTTTAGTTTATCTATAAACCATAATACCCATACAGATCTGCTTTTAACTCGCACAGGATTTCATTGAAATGGTCCCCTGAAGCTAGTTGCCAAGTGGCACATATTAACCAGATGGATAAAAAACAGAAGGGGCAGGGGCTAAAAGCCGGCTCTGGCTCAATAAATTTATCAATGTAAGGCGCTTTATCGTTCGGCTTGATGCTGATGGGCGGGTTAGCGAGGACAACCAAACAATCAGCCGCCCCGCCATTCTCTCTGATAACGCTATTTATGCCTCTCGATTATCAGCTGGGGCAGGGGCCTGTCAGCCGGTGTCGAGCTCGTCACTTTTGTCGTGTCGACCACAGTGCTGCGGGGCTGTCGTCATCGTCACCGGCCTGACATTCTGCGACCAATATTCTTATTACCCCTTTACTTTCAATCGCTTGTGAATTTTATTTCGCTCATGTCCGTTTTTGGTCTGATAAATGCTCGGTGAGCAGGTCGGCTGTGTCGCCGGTGTGTGAGTGTGGGCCCCTTGGGGCTGGCACCTGGGCACGCCGGGCGATGCCAGTGCGGCAGTAACGAACCATTTAGGATCCCTCTCTATGAACAGCTTCGTGATTGCAGATCCCAGTCTCTGTATTGGGTGTCGTACCTGTGAGGTGGCCTGCGCCGTGTCACACCAGTCAAGCTCCGGCAGCGGGACCCTTGAGCGGGAGGGGGGCCTGCAGCTTGCCATCGAGGATGGACATCTGGTCTCCAAAGACAGCTATTTCCAGCCGCGCCTGAAGGTGATCGTCGGCAGCAAGGTGACCACGCCTGTGCTCTGCCGCCAGTGTGAAGACAAGCCGTGCGCCCTGGCCTGCCCCAACCATGCCATCGTGACCGAAGATGGTTGCGTCAAGGTGTTGCAGGCGCGCTGCATCGGCTGCAAATCCTGCGTGGTGGCCTGTCCTTACGGTGCCATGGCGGTGGTGGTGAAAGAGG
>NZ_CAWNYS010000127.1:0-6927 GCF_963878295.1 Aeromonas sp. HMWF014
CTGTAACCGGCGGCCAGCAGCAGGTTGCGGGAGCGGCCGAAAATGCCGTCTTCCAGGATCTTGAACTCTTCGGTCAAGTCCTTCTTCGCTTCCTTCAGCTGCATCTCTTCGATTTCTTTGGCGCGCTTGTCTTTTTCCACGCCATCGCGGGTAAAGACTTGCACGTCAACCACGGTACCGTACACACCGTTCGGTACACGCAGGGAAGAGTCCTTCACATCGGAGGCCTTCTCACCGAAGATGGCGCGCAGCAGCTTCTCTTCCGGCGTCAGCTGGGTTTCACCTTTCGGTGTTACCTTGCCGACCAGAATGTCGCCGCCCTTCACTTCGGCACCCACGTAGACGATACCGGACTCGTCCAGCTTGGACAGAGCGGCTTCACCCACGTTCGGGATGTCGGCAGTGATCTCTTCCGGACCCAGCTTGGTGTCACGGGAGATACAGGCCAGTTCCTGGATGTGGATGGTGGTCAGGCGATCTTCCTGAACAACACGCTCATTCACCAGAATCGAGTCTTCGAAGTTGTAACCGTTCCACGGCATGAACGCGACGCGCAGGTTTTGGCCCAGCGCCAGTTCGCCCAGATCGGTAGACGGACCGTCAGCAACCACATCACCGGCCATCACCGGCTCACCCAACATCACGCAAGGACGCTGGTTGATACAGGTGTTCTGGTTGGAACGGGTGTACTTGGTCAGGCTATAGATGTCGATACCGGCTTCGCCTGGCATCAGCTCATCTTCGTTGACCTTGATAACGATACGGGAGGCATCGACGTAGTCGATCATGCCGCCACGCTTGGCCACTACGGTTACACCGGAGTCAACGGCCACGGCGCGTTCCATACCGGTACCTACCAGCGGCTTGTCAGCACGCAGAGTCGGTACGGCCTGACGTTGCATGTTCGAACCCATCAGGGCTCGGTTAGCATCATCGTGTTCCAAGAACGGGATAAGAGCAGCTGCCACAGATACGATCTGCTGCGGGCTCACGTCCATATACTGGATCTGGTCGGCGTTCATAAAGGTGGATTCACCTTTGTGGCGGCACGGGATCAATTCATCTTTCAGACGGCCATCTTCGGTGGTCGCGGCGTTAGCCTGTGCGATCACGTACTTGCCTTCTTCAATAGCAGACAGATAGTCCACTTCGTCGGTGATCACACCATCAATGACTTTACGGTACGGTGTCTCGAGGAAACCATACTCGTTGGTACGAGAGTACACGGACAGAGAGTTGATCAGACCGATGTTCGGACCTTCAGGAGTCTCGATAGGGCACAGACGACCGTAGTGAGTCGGGTGCACATCTCGAACTTCAAAACCGGCACGCTCACGCGTCAGTCCGCCCGGGCCCAGCGCAGAGATACGGCGCTTGTGGGTCACTTCGGACAGCGGGTTGTTTTGGTCCATGAACTGAGACAGCTGGCTGGAACCAAAGAACTCTTTGACTGCGGCGGAGATCGGCTTGGCATTGATCAGATCCTGCGGCATCAGGGTGTCTAGGTCACCCAGGGAGAGACGCTCCTTGACCGCACGCTCGACACGCACCAGACCGACACGGAACTGGTTTTCAGCCATTTCACCGACAGAACGGATACGACGGTTACCCAAGTGGTCGATATCGTCCACTTCGTCATTGCCGTTACGGATGTCGATCAGGCGCTTCATGACTTCGACGATGTCGTCTTTGGTCAGAGTGCCAGCACCGGTCTCGTCTTCACGGGACAAACGGCGGTTGAACTTCATCCGACCTACGGTAGACAGGTCGTAACGCTCGGAAGAGAAGAACAGGTTCTCGAACAGCTGTTCTGCCGCTTCACGGGTAGGCGGCTCGCCCGGACGCATCATGCGATATATTTCGACCAGTGCTTCCAAACGGCTGGAGCTGGAGTCGATACGCAGGGTCTCGGACATGTAGGCACCGTGATCCAGTTCGTTGGTGAACAGAACCTCGAAGTGCTTGAAGCCGGCTTGGGAAAGGTTGGCAACCGCTTCCAGGCTCAATGCCTGGTTGGCAGTCACTACCATTTCGCCAGTTTGCGGATGTGCGTAGTTCTTGGCAGCAACTTTGCCAACAACATACTCAACCGGTACCTCAATCTGGGTAACGGCATCCTTTTCCAACTGACGGATGTGACGCGCAGTCACACGACGACCGGTCTCAACCACCACGGCGCCATTGGCCACGATGTCAAAGGTCGCAGTTTCACCACGCAGGCGCTCGGGCACCAGATCCATCATCAACTTGCCATCTTTCACTTCGAAACCTATGGTCTCGAAGAAGTTGGCCAGGATTTCTTCGGAACTGAAGTCCAGGGCGCGCAGAATAATGGAAGCCGGCAATTTACGACGACGGTCGATACGGACAAACAGGTTGTCTTTCGCATCGAACTCGAAGTCCAGCCAGGAGCCACGGTAGGGGATAACGCGGGCGTTATACAGCACCTTACCGGATGAATGGGTTTTGCCTTTATCGTGGTCAAAGAAGACGCCCGGGCTACGGTGCAGCTGGGAGACGATTACCCGCTCGGTACCATTGATAACAAAGGTGCCGTTCTCGGTCATGAGCGGAATTTCGCCCATGTATACTTCTTGTTCCTTGATGTCTTTGACGGTGCCGGCAGCTGCTTCACGATCGTATAGAACCATACGAAGCTTGACACGCAGCGGCGCGGAGTAGGTCACTCCACGGATCTGGCATTCTTTTACGTCAAATACCGGCTCACCCAGGCGATAGCTGACATACTGAAGCTCAGCACTACCGGAGTAACTGGTGATCGGGAAAACGCTACGGAAAGCGGCCTCTAGGCCGTATTCACCTTCCGGGTCAGCCTCGATGAACTGCTTGAAGGAGTCCAGCTGAATGGACAACAGATAAGGCGTGTCCAGTACCTGGTCTCGCTTACCGAAGTCCTTACGAATGCGTTTTTTTTCGGTATAAGAGTAAACCATAGGGTTCCTCAGCTCGCTGATAAGTGACCCACTCTGTCCCGCAGGACAGCTCTGTCTCAACACCGTTTTGTGTTGGCCCGGACGATGAAACGGTCCGGATTGCTGGTGCACCGAGAGTCGTAAACGGTGTGAAATGCTCTCAGTCTACAGCGCAAAAAGGCTGGTGAACAAATATTCACCAGCCCTAGCCTGTTTTATCAGGCTAATCTACATAAATGCAGATTATTTGATCTCAACAGAAGCACCAGCTTCTTCAAGCTGCTTCTTCAGAGTTTCAGCTTCGTCTTTGGAGACGGCTTCTTTCAGGTTGGCAGGAGCGGCTTCTACCAGGTCCTTGGCTTCTTTCAGGCCCAGACCGGTAGCGGCACGAACGGCCTTGATGACGGCAACTTTGTTGGCGCCAGCAGCAGTCAGAACTACGTCGAACTCGGTTTTCTCTTCTACTGCTTCAGCAGCCGGACCGGCAGCAACAGCAACAGCGGCAGAAACGCCGAACTTCTCTTCCATAGCTTCGATCAGCTCAACAACTTCCATTACGGACATGGAAGCAACGGCTTCGATGATTTGGTCTTTAGTGATAGACATGACAAAAATTCCTGATGTTGAATAAACTCAAACAGCCTAAATAGGCGAGAATCAAGCAGCAGCTTGTTTCTGATCACGCACAGCAGCGATGGTACGAACCAGCTTGCCAGCAGAGGCTTCTTTCATAGTCGCCATCAACTTCGCAATTGCTTCGTCGTAGGTCGGCAGCGTAGCCAGACGATCAATTTGTGCTGCGGCGATAAACTCACCGTTAAAAGCGCCGGCCTTGATTTCGAACTTTTGGTTCGCTTTGGCAAACTCTTTGAACAGACGAGCGGCAGCGCCCGGGTGTTCGTTGGAGAAAGCAATCAAGGTAGGACCAGTCAATACGTCGTTCAGGCACGCGAATTCGGTACCTTCAACCGCACGACGCAGCAGGGTATTACGCACAACGCGCATGTACACACCAGCTTCACGAGCGGTTTTACGCAGGACGGTCATCTTGTCTACAGTCACGCCGCGAGAATCGGCTACAACTGCGGACAGGGCGCCTTTGGCAGCTTCGTTGACTTCAGCAACAATTGCCTTTTTGTCTTCGAGTCCCAATGCCATTGGCTTAACTCCTGGATTGAATCTGAGTCTCATGACTCAGTACTGACACATCCCCCCTACCTTAACAACAGAGGGGAACGATGCGGTAGCAGGATTCCAGAAGAGAAAGAATCTTTCTCGCTGGGTTTCCGGCACCGTCTACGCAGGAAGGATTAAGGCTTTACAGCCTCCTGCGGTCTTGGACGGAGGTCGAAGCCCCCAACCAATCAAGGCGCAAAATTATAGATTAAATTTTGCGCCTTGTAAAACTCATCAATTAGCCCTGAGCTTCCAGAGAAGCTTGGTCTACGGCAACACCTGCACCCATGGTGGTGGAGATGCTGACTTTCTTGATGAAGATACCTTTGGCGGAAGACGGCTTAGCCTTTTTCAGGGCAATCAGCAGTGATTCCAAGTTTTCTTTCAGCTGAACTTCGTCGAAAGAAACCTTACCCAGAGTGGTATGGATGATACCATTCTTGTCATTACGGTAACGAACCTGACCGGCTTTGGCATTCTTCACAGCTTCAGCAACGTTCGGGGTTACAGTACCGACTTTCGGGTTCGGCATCAGGCCACGCGGGCCCAGGATTTGACCCAGTTGACCAACAACACGCATGGCATCCGGGGATGCGATGACGACGTCGAAGTTCATCTCGCCTTTCTTGACCAGATCGGCCAGGTCATCCATACCAACCAGTTCAGCACCGGCAGCTTTGGCGGCTTCGGCGTTGGCACCCTGGGTGAATACGGCAACACGTACATCACGACCGGTACCGTGCGGCAGTACAGTAGCACCACGAACGTTTTGGTCAGATTTACGAGCATCGATACCCAGATTGACAGCAACGTCAACGCTTTCAACGAACTTGGCGGTAGCCAGTTCTTTCAGCAGGGCAATGGCTTCGTTGATGGAATACTCTTTGGTACCGTCAACTTTTTCGCGAATAACGCGCATACGCTTGGAAAGTTTTGCCATTGTCTTAATCCTCCACTACCAGGCCCATGGAACGAGCGGAGCCTGCGATGCAACGTACTTTTGCATCCAGATCGGCACCGGTCATATCCGGCTCTTTGGTCTTGGCGATTTCTTGCAGCTGGGCAACAGTCACCTTACCAACCTTGTCTTTGTTCGGCTTGGCCGAACCAGACTGGATCCCGGCAGCTTTCTTCAGCAGGAAGGCAGCAGGCGGAGTCTTGGTTTCGAAGGTGAAGGAACGGTCACTGTAAACGGTGATCACGACCGGAGTCGGTGAACCTTTTTCCAGCTTCTCTGTACGAGCGTTAAACGCCTTACAGAATTCCATGATGTTTACACCGTGCTGACCCAGAGCAGGACCAACGGGAGGGCTGGGGTTAGCACTGCCAGCCTTAACTTGCAGCTTGATATAAGCTGTGACTTTCTTAGCCATTAGAAAAATACCTCAGAAATGGGTTCTAGCGCCTCGGAGACATGCTCCTGCAAACGGCTCCCCAACTAATAAAGGGGCAGCGAATTATAGTGACATTCGCTGCCCCTGACAACCGTTAACGTACAGAGTTTAATCAGCCCTTTTCGACCTGACCAAAATCCAGTTCTACCGGCGTTGAGCGACCGAAGATCAAAACAGAGACCTTCACGCGGCTCTTCTCGTAGTCCACCTCTTCAACGGTACCGTTAAAGTCGGCGAACGGACCGTCGGCAACCCGCACCATTTCACCCGGTTCAAACAGGGTTTTCGGACGCGGCTTGTCGTGGGCATCTTGCAGACGATTGAGGATGGCATCCGCTTCTTTATCAGAGATAGGAGCAGGACGATCAGAGGTGCCACCGATGAAACCCATCACACGCGGTACATTACGCACCAAGTGCCATGTGGTTTCATCCATGAGCATCTGAACCAGGACGTAGCCCGGGAAAAACTTGCGCTCACTCTTGCGCTTTTGGCCAGCACGCATCTCGACCACTTCTTCAGTCGGGACCAGCACTTCACCGAACATGTCTTCCATGCCATGCATCTTGATATGTTCGCGCAAAGATTTGGCAACCCGACCTTCGTAGCCGGAGAATGCCTGCACGACATACCATCTCATACGTTGTTCACGTTGTTCAGTCATGGCTTATCCTTACACACCGGTAATCAGGTTGACCAACCAGACCAAGGCGCCGTCCAGCATGAACAGCAACAGTCCCATCACGGCAGTCACCGCCAGCACAATCAGGGTTGTCTGAATGGCTTCCTGACGGGTCGGCCATACGACCTTGCGGACTTCCAGGCGAGACTCACGGGCAAATGCCACTGTGGCTTTACCTTTAGTAGTGCGTATTGCAAGTATTCCAGCGCCTGCGATAGCAGCCAATACGCCTAAAGCACGCAAGGCAACGTTAACATCATTGAAATGCTTACCGACCCACCAGTTTCCACCAACTGCTGCGACCAGGATGATGAAAACCAGGCCCCAAAGCAGGGTATCCTTGCTTCCGCCCTGGCTCTCAGAACTAACACTCATACAACCCACCTGTATCTGACGTAACCAAAGACACAAAAGCCCCGTACGAGACGAGGTATGTGGCAGGGGCGGCAGGACTCGAACCCGCAACCATCGGTTTTGGAGACCGCTGTTCTACCAATTCGAACTACGCCCCTACACAAGAAAGCCCCTATTATAGGGGCTTTGCTTTATTTATGTAAGCCAAAGATTAAGCAATCACGCTGGCTACAACACCGGCACCTACGGTACGGCCACCTTCACGGATAGCGAAACGCAGGCCGTCGTCCATTGCGATCGGCGCAATCAGGGTAACAACCATTTTGATGTTGTCGCCTGGCATTACCATCTCTACGCCTTCCGGCAGTTCGATGGTACCGGTCACGTC
>NZ_CAWNYS010000128.1:0-1310 GCF_963878295.1 Aeromonas sp. HMWF014
CCGTTACGGCCAAGGGGAGTTTCCCGCTGGTACGACGCCACGCCAATGACTATCACGCCGGTCGGGTGGTGCTGCTCGGTGATGCCGCCCACACCATCAACCCGCTGGCGGGGCAGGGGGTCAATCTCGGCTTCAAGGACGTGGCCTGCTGGGCCGGGTTACTGGAAAAGGCCGGTGCCGACTGGCATCAGCTGGCCCTGGCGGAGCGTTACGAGCGTCGCCGTCGCCCCGATAACCTGCTGATGCAATCGGGGATGGATCTCTTCTACGGGGTGTTCAGCAACGAGATAGGTCCCCTCAAGTTGGCCCGCAATCTGGCCCTCAATCTGGCGGACAAGGCAGGCCCGATCAAGGAGATGGCGCTGCGCTATGCGCTGGGGCTGGTATAAGAGGCCGGGCGCCATCACGAGGGTTCTGAGTTCATGAACAAGGTACGGCTGGCGCTCGCTGGCCTATTTTCCATCTATTCCCGCTTTTCTGGCGAGTCGATGGCCCCCTTGCCGGTTTCCTCCGTCGGCGGCGAAAGCCGTGCCTCCAGCGCCTCGCAGATGCCGGCTCGTCCCCATGAGTGCGATGGTCGTGAGTATTGTTCCCAGATGACCTCCTGCGACGAGGCAACCTGGTTCCTCAACACTGCCCGAATATGAAGATGGACGGGGATGGGGAAGGGAGGGCTGGCGGTGCCTGATGCGGCGCTCTATTGCGTCAAAGGGGCGGGTAAACATCGCCGTCACTGCGCCAACTGTTGATCCTTGCTGCTGCTCTCATTCTGAATGCGCCCCTTCATGGGGCGCACTGTTTTGGCCGCCCGTGAGCGTTGGTATCAGCGCTCGGGAGTGGCCGATACCGGCGTGGGGTGGCTGGCGATCACCTGCCTGACGAAGTGATCCCGGATGGGGTCGGCCACATCAGGGTTCCATACCATGCTGACTTCCCACTCGGAGCCGGGGCCAAAGAGGGGGTAGAGAGTGACATCGGGGCCTGCGATAAAGCTGACGCTGCGCGGCAGTATGGCGTTGCCGATGCCAGCGGCCACCAGTGCCACCAGGGTCTGGATATCTTCGGCTTCCTGGATCATGCCCGTCAGCCGGTTGGCGCCGAGAAAACCGGCGATCTGCTGGCTGAGACCGGGACAGCGGCGGCCCACCATCTGCAGCAGTGGCTGGCTGGCCAAGGCGTGCTGGACATCGAATGCGGCCGGATCGGGCGCGGTCATCCGGGTCGGTACTGCCAGCACTAGCCGATCGATCAGCAGCCTGTGTTCCCGCAGCTGTGGTATCTGGGGCCTGCGCATAAAGCCAAGCTGCAAC
>NZ_CAWNYS010000129.1:0-11373 GCF_963878295.1 Aeromonas sp. HMWF014
GTGATGGCGGCGGTCAGGGTGGTTTTACCGTGGTCAACGTGGCCGATGGTGCCGACGTTTACGTGCGGTTTATTACGCTCAAATTTTTCTTTAGACACGACGTAGTCCTTCTAGGTTAAACCCGCCTACCGTCGTAGGCGGGGAATCATAAATTACTTGGATTTGCGCTCTTCGATGACTGCCTGAGCCACGTTGTTCGGGGCGTCGGAGTACTTAGCGAATTCCATTGCGTAGGAAGCACGACCTTGGGTAGCGGAACGCAGTGCGGTCGCATAACCGAACATCTCGGCCAGCGGCACCAGAGCACGAACGATCTTGCCGGACGGGCCGTCTTCCATACCTTCGATCAGACCACGACGACGGTTCAGGTCACCGATAACGTCGCCCATGTAATCTTCCGGAGTCTCGACTTCGACCTTCATGATCGGCTCGAGCAGTACCGGATTAGCTTTCATGTAACCAGACTTGAAGGCCATGGAAGCAGCGATTTTGAACGCCAGTTCGGAGGAGTCGACATCGTGGTAAGAACCGAAGTGCAGACGCACGCCCAGATCCATTACCGGATAGCCTGCCAGCGGGCCGGATTTCAGCTGCTCACGGATACCCTTGTCAACACCCGGGATGTATTCACCAGGAATCACGCCGCCTTTGATGTCGTTGACGAATTCGTAGGCTTTACCAGCTTCCAGCGGGTACATGTCGATAACGACGTGACCGTACTGACCACGACCACCAGACTGCTTGGCGTGCTTACCTTCGACATCCTTGACGGTTTCACGGATGGTTTCACGGTAGGCAACCTGCGGCTTACCTACGTTCGCTTCAACCTTGAACTCGCGACGCATACGGTCAACGATGATGTCCAGGTGCAGCTCACCCATACCGGCGATGATGGTTTGGCCAGATTCTTCGTCAGTCCATACGCGGAAAGACGGATCTTCCTGCGCCAGACGGCCGAGTGCCAGACCCATCTTCTCTTGGTCAGCCTTGGTTTTCGGCTCAACCGCGATGGAGATTACCGGCTCCGGGAATTCCATACGCTCGAGGATGATCGGTGATTTTTCGTCACACAGGGTGTCACCAGTGGTCACGTCTTTCAGACCGATGGCGGCAGCGATATCGCCTGCGCGAACTTCTTTGATCTCTTCACGCTTGTTGGCATGCATCTGAACGATACGGCCAAAACGCTCGCGCTTCTCTTTGACAGAGTTCAGCACTGAGTCACCGGAGTTAACCACACCGGAGTAAACGCGGAAGAAGGTCAGGTTGCCCACGAACGGGTCAGTGGCAATCTTGAACGCCAGAGCAGAGAACGGCTCGTCATCAGAAGCATGACGCTCGTCTTTGGTGACGCCGTCCAGCTTCAGGCCGTCGATGGCAGCTACGTCGGTCGGAGCCGGCAGATAGTCAACCACGGCATCCAGCATGGCCTGTACGCCCTTGTTCTTGAACGCGGAGCCACAGGTAACCAGGATGATTTCGTTGTTCAGAACACGCAGACGAAGAGCTTTCTTGATCTCTTCTTCAGTCAGCTCTTCACCACCCAGGTATTTTTCCATCAGGTCTTCAGACGCTTCAGCAGCAGCTTCAACCAGGGACATGCGCATTTCTTGCGCCTGTTCCAGCAGCTCGGCCGGGATCTCTTCGTAATCGAAGGATACGCCCTGGTCAGCTTCGCTCCAGTTGATGGCTTTCATCTTGACCAGGTCGATAACGCCCTTGAAGTTCTCTTCTGCACCGATGTTCAGTTGCAGCGGAACCGGGGTACCTTTCAGACGGGTCTTGATGTGCTCAACGCAGCGCAGATAGTTGGCACCGGTACGGTCCATCTTGTTGACGAACGCGATACGGGGAACCTTGTACTTGTTAGCCTGGCGCCATACGGTCTCAGACTGTGGCTGTACGCCACCTACGGCACAGTACACCATCACGGCGCCATCCAGAACACGCATTGAACGCTCTACTTCGATAGTAAAGTCAACGTGGCCGGGGGTATCGATGATGTTGATACGGTGCGGTTGGAACTGTTTACCCATGCCAGACCAGAAAGCGGTGGTCGCGGCGGAGGTGATGGTGATACCACGCTCTTGTTCCTGTTCCATCCAGTCCATGGTGGCGGCGCCATCGTGAACTTCACCGATCTTGTGACTGACACCGGTGTAAAACAGAACGCGCTCGGTAGTAGTAGTCTTACCGGCGTCAATGTGAGCGGAGATACCGATATTACGATA
Organism: Aeromonas sp. HMWF014; assembly: GCF_963878295.1. NCBI lineage: Bacteria > Pseudomonadati > Pseudomonadota > Gammaproteobacteria > Aeromonadales > Aeromonadaceae > Aeromonas > Aeromonas sp. HMWF014. The sequence goes on from NZ_CAWNYS010000129.1 coordinate 2,232, forward strand.
ACGCTCAATGGGGGTTGTACGAGCCATTGTCATCCTCTTACTAGGAGCGGACCCCTAGATAACTGAAGGTGCGCAGAGCCAAGAGACCCTGCGCAAGCGGATTACCAGCGGAAGTGAGCGAAGGCTTTGTTCGCTTCAGCCATACGGTGAACGTCTTCACGTTTCTTGACAGACGAACCCTTATTGTCAGCGGCATCCAGCAGCTCGCCAGCCAAACGCTGAGCCATTGATTTTTCACCACGTTTACGAGCGGCGTCAACCAACCAGCGCATTGCCAGGGCATTGCGACGGACCGGACGAACTTCTACCGGCACCTGATAGGTTGCACCACCGACACGACGAGATTTAACCTCGACGGCCGGACGAATGTTGTCCAGGGCTTCTTCGAATACGGCCAGGTGATCTTTGCCAGATTTGGTGGCAATGATGTCCAGCGCGCCATATACGATGGCTTCGGAAACAGATTTCTTACCGTCAACCATTACTACGTTGACAAATTTAGCCAGCAGCTCTGATCCGAACTTGGGATCCGGCAGGATTTTACGCTGACCAACAACACGACGTCTTGGCATTTCAAATTCTCCGTAACTTCAGGGGTTACCCAAAACTAGAAAGTTATCTAACTAGAAACGAATTAACGTTTGGCCTTACTTAACGGAGAACCATTAAGCTTTCGGACGCTTCACGCCATACTTGGAGCGAGCCTGCTTACGGTCTTTAACACCGGCACAGTCCAACGCACCACGAACGGTGTGGTAACGAACACCTGGCAAATCCTTGACACGACCGCCACGGATCAGCACCACGGAGTGCTCTTGCAGGTTGTGACCTTCACCACCGATATAGGAGGTGACTTCGAAGCCGTTGGTCAGACGTACACGGCATACTTTACGCAGTGCAGAGTTAGGCTTCTTCGGGGTGGTGGTGTATACACGGGTGCACACGCCACGCTTCTGAGGGCACGCTTCCAGCGCAGGCACGTTGCTTTTCACAACGAGCTTGATGCGTGGCTTGCGAACCAACTGGTTAATAGTTGCCATCAAAAGGCTCCTGATAATGACTTCATAAACATGTGAAAAATCCTCCCCGCAGATACGGGGACGCGAAATTTTATGCCCTGTTGTCAAGGGAGTCAAGATTTATACAATCTGTGCCGCAAAAGGGCACAATGGTTCCCCTGTCAATAGTCATAACTAACTGAACTTCATCGATAAAAATGGATGCTAGCCACCCCAGGTCTGCGGTGACCCGTTCTCCGCGATCAATGCGACCAGGCCGGCCATATCCAGATCCATCCCGATCCTGTGCTGCAATCCCCTTGCCTGCAAGTCTTCTCGCATCACATAGAGCGGAATACCCGCCAGTCGCTCACCCCATTGCAGAACCGTGGCAGCGATAACAGCATCCTGCATTAGTACCAGCAGATCATCCGGCTGGCGATAGCAGAGCGCCTGTTCCAGATCCCGGCTCAGGAAGGGAGAGGTCAATATCAGCTGTATCATGATCACCTCAGAAACAGATGTGAGTCGTGCAGTGGTCCCACTGGTGGCGGATGTCGGCACGAGAGAGGCACTCGACGGGGATCAGCAGGTCATCCACCGTCAGACCGCGTTCGGTCAGTGAGTCGGCACACACATAGACCTCCTCGATGTCGTACAGCTCCAGTAGCTTGAAAGTCGGTGCATAGTGGCGCTGCAAGATGGTTTGAGGCTGTTGCTCCCTGACCAGTTGCAAGACACCGTCACCGACGAGGAACAGAGCCAACGACTCGGTCAGTGCCGAGGTCGCCAGCAAGGCATCCAGTCCTTCCCGTCCGGCGGACGTGCCATGAGGGCCGCGACGACACATAAAGGCTATCTTGTTCATCTCTCCCCCTAAAACTGGACAAAGCGATCGGCGGTCAGGCTGGCTTCGGCCAGCTGGCCCAGCCCGCTCAGGCAGAAGGGGGCCTGCAGGTTGAATTGATCCTTGCCTGCTCCCTTCGCCTCTGTCTCATCGAGCACACCGCGCCGCATGGCGGCGGCAACGCACACATCGATACGGATCCCCTGCCCTATGGCCAGCTCGCGCCACAGGGCCACCAGATCGGCCTCATCAGATGCCGGGGTATGCAACCCGTTACCATTACAGACCCCGTCCTGATAGAAAAACAGATGTGACAGCCGGTGGCCTTGCTCGAGGAGGCTCAAGGCGAAGCGGTAAGCTGTGCTGGCCGACTGGGTGCCATAAGCGGGCCCCGTTACCAGCAAGGCAAAACTCAGACTCATATCCGGACTCCTGTACAGGTGTATGTCCATTCTACGCCAAAGACAAAAAAGCCCCTCCTGGGAGGGGCTCTTCATTCAGCCGTGGATCAGACGTAAGCAATGGCTTCGACTTCAACCAGCACATCCTTGGGCAGACGCGCCACCTCCACGCAGGAGCGGGCCGGGGCCGAGTCGCCAAAGTAACGGGCATATACCTGGTTAAAGGCAACGAAGTTGTTCATGTCGCTGAGGAAACAGGTAGTCTTCAGCACCTTGCCGGTATCGGCACCCGCTTCCTTCAATACTGCAACCAGGTTCTTCATTACCTGCTCGGCCTGAGCTTCGATGCCGCCAGCCACTATCTCCATGGTGGCCGGATCGAGCGGGATCTGCCCGGAGGTGAAGACCAATTCGCCCAGCTTGGTAGCCTGAACATACGGACCAATTGCGGCAGGCGCCTTGTCGGTTGCAATCACTTCTTTAGCCATTCTTATCTATCCCCTTCTATGGCGCTTACTCGTTCTCGTCTTCACCCTGCTTGCGCTGTCGGATGTACAGATAAACGGTATGTTTGGAAATATTCAATTTGTCGGCGACTAGGTTGATCGAATCCTTGATATCAAATATGCCCTTCTCGAACAGCTGGGTCACGATAAACCTGTTTTTCGCATTGTTGGCAACCGTCGGATCGCGGTTGATCTCGTCGATGGTGTTGTCCACCGTCTGAGCGACCAGCTCTTCGACACTATTGGCAAAGGTCTCCGGCGACTGGCGCTCCACTTGCTGGGGCGTCGGGAAGAATTCGGCGACAAACTCGTGAAAAGGCGCATTGATGTGCAGGTTGATACAGATAAGACCGATCACCTGCTTGTCACTGTTCCTGATGGCGATGGTACTCGACTTCATCAGGGCGCCGGTACGGCTGCGGGCAAAATAACTCTGGGTGTAATCCTGGCCGGTATTCTCTATGTCCTTGAGCATACGCAGCGCGAGATCGGTAATGGGTGCCCCCTCATTCCGTCCCGTATTGAACCCGTTGGCAATCTTGATCACGGACTCATGCAGATTTTCCAGGGAGTGAAGAACCACTTCACAGTGCTTGCCGAACAGTTCGGCCAAGCCTTCGATAAGCCCTCCATAGGAGTGCAACAATTCCCTGTCTTCATCTGTAAAAGTGCGACCGCTCAGCTGCTCTTCGGGAAGCAGTACTTCCTCGATACCGACAGTCATGTTCTACCCCTGTAATAACCATTCAACTTTCACGAGTTTTCAATTGCGAGGGGGCAATGTCAACTTTTTTTGATTTTTTACTCCCCAACCTTGCTCTGGATCATCCGAATATCCACGTGGTGACTGAGGTTGGCGAGAAAGCGACCAACAAAAAGGGCTCCTTGAAGGAGCCCTTTTTCAATCACTGCAGCGGAAGATTACTCTTCGTCAAAACTGCCGGATGCGTTGAGCAGATCCGCCAGGTTTTGCTGAGCTTCATCGGCAGTCACCTGCGGTACGCCGACAGCACGAGCTGCGGCGGCACGCTGGTTGATCCGGCTATGGTGGTAGGCAAAGCCGGTACCAGCCGGGATCAGACGACCCACGATCACGTTCTCTTTCAGGCCACGCAGTTCATCACGCTTGCCGCCAACGGCCGCTTCGGTCAGAACACGGGTGGTTTCCTGGAAGGAAGCCGCGGAGATGAAGGACTCTGTGCTCAGAGATGCCTTGGTAATACCCATCAGAATATGACGGAAGGTAGCCGGGGCCTTGCCCTCTGCAACCAGCTTACGGTTGGCAATCTTCACACGCGCCACTTCAACCTGCTCGCCTTCGATCAGATCGGTGTCGCCAGCGCTCAGGATCTCGCACTTGCGCAGCATCTGACGAACGATGACTTCGATGTGCTTGTCGTTGATCTTAACGCCTTGCAGACGGTAAACGTCCTGCACTTCGTTGGCGATGTAGTTGGCGACCGGGCTGATACCGCGCAGACGCAGGATATCATGAGCAGACTCAGGACCGTCCGCCAGCACTTCACCCTTCTCAACTTTTTCACCTTCGAACACGTTCAGGTTACGCCACTTCGGAATCATCTCCTCGTAGACGTCGCCACCATCGGTCGGGGTGATGACCAGACGGCGTTTGCCCTTGGTCTCTTTCCCGAAGGAGATGGTACCGGAGATTTCCGCCAGGATGGCAGGCTCCTTCGGTTGACGTGCTTCGAACAGATCCGCAACGCGCGGCAGACCACCGGTGATGTCCTTGGTACCGCTGGACTCTTGCGGGATACGCGCCACCGCGTCACCCACACCCACGTTGGCACCATCTTCCAGGTTCACGATTGCCTTGCCCGGCAGGAAGTACTGGGCGGCGACATCGGTACCCGGGATCATGACATCTTTGCCGTTCAGGTCGACCAGTTTAACGGTCGGACGCATCTCTTTACCGGCACTCGGACGCTCGTTGACATCCAGTACGACGATAGAAGAGAGACCGGTCAGCTCGTCGGTCTGACGAGTGATGGTCACGCCATCGATCATGTGTTCGAACTGGAGGCGACCCGCCACTTCGGTGATGATCGGGTGGGTGTGCGGATCCCAGTTAGCGACAGTGTCACCGGCGCTCACGGCCTGGCCGTCCTTCACTTCCAACACGGCACCGTAAGGCAGCTTGTGGCTTTCCTTGGTACGGCCCATGTCATCCATGATGGTCAGTTCGGTAGAACGGGAGGTGATAACCAGTTTGTCATCACTGTTGTGAACGAACTTGGCGTTCTGCAGCTTGATGGTACCGGTATTCTTCACCTGGATGCTGTTCTCGGCAGCGGCTCGGGATGCGGCACCACCGATGTGGAAAGTACGCATCGTCAGCTGGGTACCCGGTTCACCGATGGACTGGGCGGCAATAACACCGACAGCCTCACCCTTGTTCACCAGGTGACCACGGGCCAGATCACGGCCGTAGCAGTGAGCACAGTTACCAAAGTCAGTTTCACAGGTGATGGCAGAACGCACCTTCACGCGGTCAACAGAGTTTTGCTCCAGCAGGTCACACAGCTGCTCGTCGAGCAGGGTGTTGCGCGCTACCAGGATCTCGTCCTCGGTACCCGGCTTGATCACGTCATCAGCGACCACACGGCCCAGCACGCGCTCACGCAGCGGCTCGACCACGTCACCACCTTCGATCAGCGGAGTCATCCACAGACCTTCGATAGTGCCGCAATCGTCCTCGGTGATCACCATGTCCTGCGCCACGTCAACCAGACGACGAGTCAGGTAACCGGAGTTAGCCGTCTTCAGTGCAGTATCCGCCAGACCCTTACGGGCACCGTGAGTGGAGATAAAGTACTGCAGTACGTTCAGACCTTCGCGGAAGTTAGCCACGATAGGGGTCTCGATGATGGAGCCATCCGGCTTCGCCATCAGGCCACGCATACCGGCCAGCTGACGGATCTGGGCGGCGGAACCCCGCGCACCAGAGTCGGCCATCATGAAGATGCTGTTGAACGACGCCTGCTCTTCTTCTTCACCCAGCGAGTTGATATCACGCTCTTTGGACAAGTTCTCCATCATGGCCTTGGAGACGCGCTCGTTGGCGCTGGCCCAGATATCGATAACCTTGTTATAGCGTTCGCCAGCGGTCACCAAACCGGACAGGAACTGGTCCTGGATCTCGGCAACTTCGGCTTCTGCTGCGGCAATGATGTCTTTCTTGGCATCCGGGATGACCATGTCATCGATACCAACGGAAGCACCAGACAGGGCCGCATAATGGAAACCGGTATACATCAGCTGGTCAGCGAAGATAACGGTGTCCTTCAGGCCCTGCTTGCGATAGCAGGTGTTCAGCAGTCGGGAGATGAGCTTTTTGCCCAACGCCTTGTTGGATACGGACTTGATCCAGTTCTGCGGATTGGCATCCAGATCAGCCTGCTCTGCAGCAGTCAGCACCTTGGGCTCATCGATCAGGGCGTATTCCATGCCTTTCGGCAGGATCAGGCTCAGGATCGCACGACCAACCGTGGTGTTTTTCATCTCGGTACGCTCTACCAGCGAATCATCTTCCTGACGGAGATATTCGGTGATGCGCACTTTGACGCGAGCGTGCAGATCGGCCAGACCGGCGCGATATACCTTCTCGGCTTCTTTCGGGCCGGCCAGCACCATACCTTCGCCCTTGGCGTTGATACGGGCACGGGTCATGTAGTACAGACCCAAGACCACGTCCTGGGAAGGAACGATGATCGGCTCACCGGAGGCAGGCGACAGGATGTTGTTGGTAGACATCATCAGGGCGCGCGCTTCCAGCTGGGCTTCCAGGGTCAGCGGTACGTGGACCGCCATCTGGTCACCATCGAAGTCCGCGTTATAGGCGGCACAGACGAGCGGGTGCAGCTGGATGGCCTTGCCTTCGATCAGGGTCGGTTCAAACGCCTGGATACCCAGACGGTGCAGGGTCGGTGCACGGTTCAGCAGGACCGGGTGTTCGCGGATCACTTCGTCCAGGATGTCCCAAACGACAGCTTCTTCACGCTCCACCATCTTCTTGGCGGCCTTGATCGTGGTCGCCAGACCGCGGGATTCCAGCTTGCCATAGATGAACGGCTTGAACAGTTCCAGCGCCATCTTCTTCGGCAGACCGCACTGATGCAGACGCAGCGTCGGGCCTACAGTGATAACGGAACGACCAGAGTAGTCGACGCGCTTACCCAGCAGGTTTTGACGGAAACGGCCTTGCTTACCCTTGATCATATCGGCCAAGGATTTCAGCGGACGCTTGTTGGAACCCGTGATGGCACGGCCACGACGGCCGTTATCCAGCAGGGCATCCACGGACTCTTGCAGCATGCGCTTTTCGTTGCGCACTATGATGTCCGGGGCAGCCAGGTCCAGCAGGCGCTTCAAACGGTTGTTACGGTTGATCACGCGACGGTACAGATCGTTCAGATCGGAAGTCGCGAAACGGCCGCCGTCCAGCGGTACCAGCGGACGCAGGTCCGGCGGCAGCACAGGCAGCACTGTCATGATCATCCACTCCGGCTTGTTGCCGGACTGCAGGAAGGCTTCCATCAGCTTCAGGCGCTTGGTGGTCTTCTTGCGCTTGGTTTCGGAGTTGGTCTGATCCAGCTCCTCACGCATGGTCTTGACTTCGCCTTCCAGATCGATGGCACGCAGCAATGCAAGGATTGCTTCGGCACCCATCTTGGCGTCAAATTCGTCGCCCCACTCTTCCAGTGCGTCCAGATAGTTCTCTTCGGAGAGCATCTGGCTGCGCTCGAGGTTGGTCATGCCGGGTTCGATCACTACATAGGATTCGAAATACAGCACGCGCTCGATATCACGCAGGGTCATGTCCAGCAGCAGACCGATACGGGACGGCAGGGACTTCAGGAACCAGATGTGGGCAGTCGGGCTGGCCAGCTCAATGTGGCCCATACGCTCGCGACGGACCTTGGTCTGGGTCACTTCTACGCCACACTTCTCACAGATCACACCACGGTGTTTCAGGCGCTTGTACTTGCCGCACAGACACTCGTAGTCCTTCACCGGTCCGAAGATACGGGCGCAGAACAGACCATCACGTTCCGGCTTGAAAGTCCGGTAGTTGATGGTCTCAGGCTTTTTGACCTCACCGAATGACCAGGAGCGGATCATGTCAGGAGAGGCCAGACCGATCTTGATACTGTCAAACTCTTCGGTCTTGGTCTGAGCCTTCAAAAACTTGAGTAAGTCTTTCACGTGTTTCCCCTGTCAGGAGTCTAACCTCGGCGCCCTGCTGCCAAAGCAGCGGGGCGCCCACGTCAATTCTCGAACAATAAGAGCGAGCTCTTACTCTTCGTCCAGCTCGATGTTGATACCCAGAGAGCGGATTTCCTTCAACAGTACGTTGAAGGATTCGGGCATGCCCGGCTCCATACGGTGGTCGCCATCCACGATGTTTTTGTACATCTTGGTACGGCCATTCACATCGTCAGACTTGACGGTCAGCATTTCCTGCAGGGTATATGCCGCACCGTAAGCCTCCAGGGCCCACACTTCCATCTCACCGAAACGCTGACCACCGAACTGCGCCTTACCACCCAGCGGCTGCTGGGTAACCAGGCTGTAAGAGCCGGTAGAACGCGCATGCATCTTGTCGTCTACCAAGTGGTTCAGCTTCAGCATGTACATGTAACCCACGGTGACCTTACGCTCGAAGGCGTTACCGGTACGACCGTCGAACAGGGAGATCTGGCCGGATTCCGGCAGATCGGCCAGCTTCAGCAAGGCCTTGATTTCGTGCTCTTTAGCACCATCAAAGACAGGTGTAGCGACCGGCAGACCCTTGCGCAGGTTACCCACCAGGGTACGTACGTCGTCGTCAGACAGCTCGGCGATGTCCACTTGCTTGGTGTCTTTCTCGCCCAGGTCATAGACCTGTTGCAGGAAGTCACGCATCTCGTGCAGCGCACGCTGTTCTTTGATCATGCGGTCGATCTTCTCGCCGATACCCTTGGCCGCAAGGCCCAGGTGTACTTCGAGGATCTGACCGATGTTCATACGGGACGGTACGCCCAAGGGGTTCAGTACGATATCGACCGGACGGCCGTACTCGTCATGAGGCATATCCTCGACCGGGCAGATCTTGGAGATAACACCCTTGTTACCGTGACGGCCCGCCATCTTGTCACCCGGTTGGATGCGACGCTTGACTGCCAGGTAAACCTTGACGATTTTCAGTACGCCCGGCGCCAGATCATCACCCTGGATAATCTTGCGACGCTTGTTCTCGAACTTCTTGTCGAAGTCGGCTTTCAGCTCGATGTGCTGTTCGGCGATCTGTTCCAGCTCGATCTGCTTGGCTTCATCTTCGATGGCCAATTCAAACCATTTGGTACGATCCAGCTTGTTCAGACGATCTTC
>NZ_CAWNYS010000130.1:0-8692 GCF_963878295.1 Aeromonas sp. HMWF014
GTTGGGCCACGCCTACGGCTTTGTGGATCGCATCTCCAAGCTCATTCCGCCGGATCCGGGCATGACGCTGGCCAAGGCGTTCGAGGCCGAGCCCAAGCTGCCCGAGCTCTACGAGCAGGATGAGGAGGTCAAAGACCTCATCGACATGGCGCGCCGGCTGGAAGGGGTGGTGCGCAACGCCGGCAAACACGCAGGTGGCGTGGTAATCGCGCCCACCAAGATCACCGACTTTGCGCCGCTTTACTGCGACGACTCCGGTAATCACCCTGTCACCCAGTTCGACAAGAACGATGTGGAGTACGCCGGTCTGGTGAAGTTTGACTTCCTGGGGCTGCGTACCCTGACCATCATCGACTGGGCGCTCGGCATGATCAACCCGCGCCTGGCCAAGGAGGGCAAGCCGCCGGTCGACATCGCTGCCATCCCGATCCACGACAAGAAGTCGTTTGACCTGCTGCAGCGGTTCGAGACCACGGCGGTATTCCAGTTGGAATCTCGCGGCATGAAGGATCTCATCAAACGGCTGCAGCCTGACTGTTTCGAAGACATGATCGCCCTGGTGGCGCTGTTCCGGCCGGGCCCGCTCCAGTCGGGCATGGTGGACAACTTCATCGAGCGCAAGCACGGCAAAGAGGCTATCTCCTACCCGGACGAGAAGTGGCAGCACGAGAGTCTCAAGCCGATCCTGGAGCCCACCTACGGCATCATCCTCTATCAGGAGCAGGTGATGCAGATAGCCCAGGTGCTGGCGGGCTATACGCTCGGTGGGGCGGACATGCTGCGCCGGGCCATGGGCAAGAAGAACCCGGCAGAGATGGCCAAGCAGCGATCTGGGTTTGAGGAAGGCGCCGTCAAGAACGGCATTGATGGCGAACTGGCGGTGAAGATCTTCGATCTGGTGGAAAAGTTTGCGGGCTACGGCTTCAACAAATCCCACTCTGCCGCCTATGCGTTGGTCTCCTACCAGACGCTCTGGCTCAAGACCCACTTCCCGGCCGAGTTTATGGCGGCGGTGATGACCGCCGACATGGACAACACCGACAAGATAGTGACGTTGGTGGACGAATGTCAGCGCATGGGGCTCACCGTGATACCGCCGGATGTGAACACGGGTCGTTACCGCTTCTCGGTCAACGAAGACGGTCACATCGTCTACGGTATCGGGGCTGTGAAGGGGGTGGGGGAAGGTCCCATCGACGCCATTCTTAGCGCCCGCGATCAGGATGGGCCGTTTCGCGATCTGTTCGACTTCTGCAACCGGGTCGACATCAAGAAGATCAACAAGCGGGTGATGGAAAAGCTCATCCTCTCCGGCGCCATGGACCGACTCGGCCCGCACCGCGCCGCCCTGATGGCGACCCTGGAGGAGGCGATGCGTGCCGCCGAGCAGCATGCCAAGGCTCAAGCGGTAGGCCAGGTCGACATGTTTGGTGTCCTGACCCAGGAGATTGACGACGTCAAGAAGGCGTTCGCCAACGTGCCGCACTGGCCTGACAAGGTGTGGCTGGAAGGGGAGCGCGAGACGCTCGGGCTTTATCTGACCGGGCACCCTATCAACCAGTACAGCGGCGAATTGCGTCGTTATACGTCCGGTCGCCTGTGCGATCTGCATCCCACCTCCCGGGATACGGTTACCACGGCGGCGGGGCTGGTGATCGCGGCCCGCAGCATGGTGACCAAGCGCGGCAACAAGATGGGGATCTTCACCCTGGACGACCGATCCGGCCGTCTCGATGTGACCCTGTTCAGTGAAGCGCTGGAAAAATATGAAGAATTGATGCAAAAAGACCGTATTTTGGTGGTTTCTGGACAGGTCAGCTTTGATGACTTCTCCGGTGGCCTTAAAATGTCGGCCCGTGAATTACTGGATATCAACGATGCGAGGGAGCGTTTTGCCAGGGCAATCCGCATCTCCCTCGATGAACAGCGGATTGATGATCGCTTTTTCCCGCGTTTGTGCGAGATTTTGGAACCCGCCCGTGCCGGAGTCTGTCCGGTTCAGGTAAACTATCGTCGCCCCGGCTCCCGGGTGCGATTGACGCTCGGTACCGAGTGGCGGGTGACGCCCACCGATCAACTGATAGATGACTTGCGCGTCCTGCTTGGACGAGAGCGGGTTGAATTGGTTTTTGATTAGAGGATCTATAGGCCCTATGAGTCTTTTTCTGGATTTTGAACAGCCAATTGCCGAGTTGCAGGCGCAGATTGATGAACTCCGTCATGTGAGTGAGCACAACAGTGCTGTCGATCTCAATGAAGACATTCGCCGGCTGGAGAAGAAAAACGAAGAGCTGACCAAGAAGATCTTCGGTGATCTGGGTGCCTGGCAGGTATCCCAGATGGCGCGTCATCCCCAGCGCCCCTACACCTTTGACTATATCGAGCATATCTTCACCGATTTCGACGAGTTGGCTGGGGATCGCGCCTATGCCGATGACAAGGCTATCGTCGGCGGCATCGCCCGTCTCGACGGTGAGCCGGTGATGGTGATTGGTCACCAGAAGGGTCGCGAGACCAAAGAGAAGATCAAGCGCAACTTCGGCATGCCGCGTCCGGAAGGATACCGCAAGGCCCTGCGCCTGATGGAGATGGCCGAGCGCTTCAAGATGCCGATCATCACCTTCATCGACACCCCGGGTGCTTATCCCGGTGTGGGTGCCGAGGAACGTGGCCAGTCTGAAGCCATCGCCCACAACCTGAAAGTGATGGCCGGTCTGACTGTGCCTGTGGTCTGCACCGTGATCGGTGAAGGCGGCTCGGGTGGTGCGCTGGCTATCGGCGTGGGGGATCGCGTCAACATGCTGCAATACTCCACCTACTCCGTCATCTCGCCGGAAGGGTGTGCCTCCATCTTGTGGAAGAGCGCCGACAAGGCACCGATCGCCGCGGATGCCATGGGTATCACGGCCCAGCGCCTGCAGGAGCTGAAGCTCATCGACAGCATAGTCGAGGAGCCCCTTGGCGGTGCCCACCGCAATGTGGAGCTGATGGCCAAGCGCCTGAAGGATCGCATCCAGCAGGATCTTAACGCGTTGCGCCCGCTCGAGACTGATGAGTTGCTGGAGCAGCGCTACCAGCGCCTGATGGGCTACGGCTACTGCTAAGCACCGGCTTCATCCCGACCTGCCAGAAGGCCCCCGCATTGCGGGGGCCTTCTTTTTGGGGGAGGGATAAATGCTATTCATACGGGTATCATTTGGCGCTATGTTTGCCGAACACCCCGGTGTCGGATCAACCGAGCGGCGGATCGTGGCCAAAAAAGTGGGCTCCCGCTCCCGGTGCCAGTCAGTTAAGCCCATATGGAATTGCTGTTATTGGTTTTTTCACACTGCGCTTCCATGGTCTGGCTTCACGCAGCGGGGGTCAGTTCGCACTCTTCTCTTTGTTAATACGAATAGCCTGCTGGCTGTTAATACGAATGGCCCGCTGGTTGCTCCAGGTCTGCCACTCGCCTCGGGATATGCCCGGTGACACAGTTGGCATGCAGCTCAACTCATGGACAAGGTAGACCGGCGCCCTGTGAAAACTCAGTTGACTTGCCGTCTATCCCCTCAAGTTCGCTGCCCTCTTCACCTGCGTGCGGCTCTGTCTAGCTGGCGCGACGGGCCAGCTGGACTCCCTGATGAGAACCGATCGGCTTGGCGTGATGCGGGTGAAGGGGTGTGCACGCCCGCTTGAGTCGACGCCACTCCTGCCAAAGCAGCCCGCACAGCGGCAGGGTCAGCAGCAAGACAGTGGTGGGCTGGGCCATCAGCACACCCTCGCGGCCCCACCAGAGCGGCAGCAGGAAGATCAGCGGCAGCAGCAGCAGTGTCTTGGCCGCCGAGATGATCAGCGCTTGCTTGGTGCGGGCCATGGACTGCAGCAACACTATGCCGAACATGATGATCCCCTCCAGCGGAATGGCGCTGAGGTTGAGGGTCAGGCTGCTGACGGCCGCGGCAAGCAGCTCGGCATCCTGATTGCCGATGTAGAGCATGGCCACCTGGCGCGGCAGCAGCTGGATCAGTAGCCAGACCGCCATGCCATAGGCAAGCGTGATCTTGAGCCCCATCTCCATCAGGAATTTCAGATCCCGATAGCGTTTGGCCCCCGTCGCCTGGCTGATGAGCGGTTGGATGCCGAAGGCCAGACCCTGCAGGATCACGATGAACACGGCTTCTGTGTAACCGGCTACGGTGAAGCCGGCCAGATCCTTGATGGCGCCATACGCCATCAGCTGGCTGTTGTGTAGCAGCAGTAGCAGCCCCAGGTTGAACTGGGCTATCAGGCTCGGCAGGCCGGTGAACAGCAGGTTGGGCATGGCCGGAAAACTGGGCACCATGTGGCGCCATGAGAGGCGCAGCTTGGCATGGGAGGTAAAGAAGTAGCCCAGGCCCAGCAGGCTGACGATCCCCTCAGTGATGAGCGTTGCCTGGGCTGAGCCCACCAGTCCCAGTCCCAGCCGCCCGACCATGAGGTAGTTGAGTACGATGTTGAGGATGGCGCCACTGCTGACCAGGATCATGGCCAGCCTTGGCCTGCCGTCGTTACGCAGCAGGTAGGGTACCGCCAGGTTGCAGGCCAGTAGCAGGGTACCGCCACCGATCCAGCTGAGGTAGTCACTGGCCTGTTTCCAGGTGTCGGTGCCTTGCTCAATCCCCAATGCTTGCAGTATGTCGATGTGCCAATGGTACAGCAGCAAGGGCGCCAGGAGTCCGAGCAGCCCGAGTAGCCAAAACGCATTGACCAGCGCCTGTCGGGCCAGCCGGCTCTGCTTCGCCCCCTGATGCAGGGAGATGGCGGTGGCCGCCCCCATGCTGATCATGGCGGCGAGCCCGATCAGCACCATGATGACCGGATAGACCAGGTTGATGCCGGCGAGGCCAGCGGCCCCCACATAGTGGCCGACGAAGATGCCATCGACCAGGTAGTAGGCACCTGAGACCAGCATGGCCATGACGGAGGGGAGGGCATAGCCCCAGAAACGGCGAGTCATTGCCCGTTGGCGCAACAGTAAGTAGGCAGACATATCTGTTCTCTTGGGGGAGTTCGATGATCGAGCAGACAGTCTAGATTAATATGTTTTTGTTGATAATCCGGTTTGTATTTGATGGATTAATGAATTTATCTCAGTAATCATCGGGTTTGATAGTGTGCCTTGAGCATGTCTATCAGGGCGCGCAGGCCGCTGCCCAGCTGATGTCGGCTGGGATAAAAGAGTGAAAATCCCACGAAGGTGGGGCACCACTGCTCCAGCACGCTCAGCAGTTTTCCCTGTGCCAGCTGCTTGCTCACCTCCTCCTCCAGACAATACGCCAATCCCAGCCCAGCCTCTGCCGCCCCCAGATAGAGAGCCGGCGTGCTGGTGGTCAGTGGCCCGGTCACCTCTATCTCCAGCAGGGCACCCTCTTCCCCGGCAAACGCCCAGCGGTAGTGATGAGATGGCGTCAGCCGGTAGCCTATGCAGGCATGGCGTGACAGCTCGCGGGGATGTTGCGGCGTGCCGCGCTCGGCCAGATAGGCGGGTGACCCCACCACCAGATAGCGTTGGGGAGGCCCGAGCGGCACACCTATCATCTCCTTGGGCAGCAGATCACCATAGAAGATGGCGGCGTCATAGCCATCCTCGATGAGACGCGGCATCAGCTCCTGCTCCACCACTTCTACCTGTATGCGCGGGTAGCGCACCATGTAGTCGAGCAGCACGGGAGCCAGCAGCTCATCGATGGCGCCCCGCGGCGCACTGATCTTCAGCCGTCCCACCGGCTCGTCGCTGTGGTGAGCCAGTTCTTCGAGTGCATTTTGCAGGTGGTTTAGCGTGGGCAGCAACTGTTCGAGCAGGTGCTGGCCCGCATCGGTCGGCACCACGGCGCGGGTGCTGCGATTGAGCAACCTGACACCCAACCGGGTCTCTAGCCCTTTCAGGCTGTGGCTCAGGGCGGAAGCCGACACCCCGAGCTCAAGGGCGGCTTTGCTGAAACTCTGGTGACGGGCGACGGCGGCAAAGACTGCCAGTTCGGCGAGGTCGGTACGGGTGATGGCCATATTAATGCAATGGGGAAATGTTGAGGAACAGGGTACGTCAGGGCACTTCAGCGCACAACCGGAGCAATAAACAGACACATGTAATCAGTTTGTTGTACCTCAAAGGGTGTAGATACGGGTGAAACTACCTGTGATTGTTAACGGTTGTTCACAAGATTGGGCTGACAACGTGATCTCGGACGTCAGAAAGGCGATTCTAATCAAACTTTGGTTGATTAATTCAAAAAAACACTGTGATCGCTAAGGGGATTTAATTAGAGTCAGCGCATCAGAACAAAGGTGCGTTAATGAGTTGTAATGGTTGACGCGCTTGCGGCCCCCGGGCTGATGACCCACAGATCTGTTTGTTGCAGTTTGGTTGTTACATGGAGTGACGAGCAAGTTGCCGAGTCGGCGGGATAAGAACAACAGGGATGGAGTGCAGGAGTTCCAGGGAAATGGGACAGGGCATTGCGCCCGGTTGACTAGATTTTTTCTATTTTCCTTGATGACAGGAACACCCCTATGTCTGACATGAACATTGCAGTTGAAGGCAACTTAGCCAGTAATGCGTCTTCCCGTGGCATCAACAAGGCCGACCTGGTCTGGATGCTGGGCCTGTACGGTACCGCTATCGGTGCCGGTGTGCTCTTCCTGCCAATCAACGCCGGTGTCGGTGGTCTGTGGCCGCTGGTTGCCATGTTGATCCTGGCCCTGCCGCTGACTTTCTTCGCTCACCGTGGTCTGGCTCGCTTCGTGCTGTCCGGCTCTACCCGTGATGGCGACATCACTGAAGTCGTGGAAGAGCACTTCGGCAAGACCGCAGGCAAGTTTATCACCCTGCTCTACTTCTTTGCCATCTACCCGATCGTACTGATGTACTCGGTCGCCATCACCAATACCGTCGAGAGCGTGATTGTTCACCAGTTGGGCATGTCTGCACCTCCCCGTGCCGTTCTGTCACTGGCGTTGATCCTGGGTCTGATGGCGGTTGTTCGTCTGGGCGGTCAGGTTATCGTCAAAGCGATGAGCGTGCTGGTATTCCCGTTCGTGATCACCCTGATGGGTCTGGCGTTCTACCTGATCCCGCACTGGAACGGTACCATCATCACTGAAGCACCAGCGCTGGCTGACGCCTTCAACGGTGACTTCCTCAAGACCCTGTGGCTGGCTATCCCGGTCATGGTGTTCTCCTTCAACCACTCTCCGATCATCTCCTCCTTCGCGGTGGACAATAAAGGTCGCTATGGTGAAGGTGCCGAGAAGAAGTGCAGCAACATCCTGCTGGGCGCCCACGTCATGATGGTGATGACCGTTATGTTCTTCGTATTCAGCTGCGTACTGAGCCTCTCTCCGGCTGACCTGGCTGCTGCCAAAGAGCAGAACATCTCCATCCTGTCCTATCTGGCCAACCACTTCGACAACCCGGTTATCGCCACTGTGGCTCCGTTGATTGCCATGGTTGCCATCAGCAAATCCTTCCTGGGTCACTACCTGGGAGCGCAAGAAGGCATGAACGGCCTGATGGCCAAAGCGCTGCGCGAGAAGGGCAAGAACGTTGACACCAAGCAGCTGAACAAAGTGACTGCGGTGTTCATGATCCTGACCACCTGGGCCATCGCCACCATCAACCCGAGCATCCTCGGCATGATCGAAGACCTGGGCGGCCCCATCATCGCGATGCTGCTGTTCCTGATGCCGATGTACGCCATCTCCAAGGTGCCGGCCATGCGCAAATACGCTGGCAACATCAGCAACGGCTTCGTGACCATCATCGGTCTGATCGCCATGTCCGGTATTATCTATAAGCTGATTGCCTGATAACTCCGGCTACCGAGTTGAATGAAGAAGCTGCCTCGCAAGAGGCAGCTTTTTTTGTTTGATCAACGGATTGCCCTTAACAAGCAAGGGGCTGCGGCCTAACATGGCGTGATGTTTTTCCAGTCAGGGCAAAAGGATATGTCTGCGTTGAAAAAAGAGCTGGGGCTCTGGCAGGGGATGGGGCTGCTCGCCACCTCACTGCTGGGTACCGGGATCTTCGTGGTGCCAGCGACCGCGGCGTCGCTGGCGGGGGGAGCCTCGCTCTGGGCCTGGGTGTTGCTCATAGTGCTGGTGCTGCCCATCGCCTTCACCTTCGCCCGGCTGGGGCGCCGCTACCCCCATGCGGGCGGGGCGCCGCACCTCATCGGGCTCGCCTTTGGCAACGGCGCCGAGCGCTTCTCCGCCTTTCTGTTTCTGGCTGTGCTGCCGGTGGGGTTGCCTGCGGCCCTCACTATCGCCGCCGGTTTCTGGCATGCGCTGTTTGATCTGGGGGAGTGGACCCTGTGGGCCATCCAGCTGCTGACCCTGCTCGGGGTATTCCTGCTCGGGCTGCGGGGGGCGCGCTCCTCCGGCAACCTGCAGTTGTTGATTGCCCTGGCCATATTGGGGCTGACCCTGCTCATCTGGTTCAAGGGGGATCTCAGCTGGCGTGACGCAGCGCAGCCACTGCCGACGGCAGCTGAGTGGCCCGCCATGGGCACGGCGCTGGCGGTGATGTTCTGGTGCTTCGTGGGGCTGGAAGCCTTCGCCCACATGGGGGAGGAGTTCAAGCGGCCGGAGCGGGACTATCCGCTGGCCCTGCTCGGCGGCGTCTTGCTGGCGGGGCTGATTTACTGGGTGCACTCGCTGGTGGTGCTCAAATATG
>NZ_CAWNYS010000131.1:0-2195 GCF_963878295.1 Aeromonas sp. HMWF014
GGGCTGGGGATCTCTTTCATCTCCCGCCTGGCGGTATCGGACAGGTTGCAGGCCGGTCGGCTGGTCGCCTTCTCCCTTGCCCGGCGGTTTCCCCGCCAGCTCTCCCTCATCTGGCATCGGCAAAAATACCACTCGGCCACCCTGCGCCGCTTCCTGCAGTTTTGCCGCGCACAAGAGGGTGCCCTGCCTCAACCTCAGGCGGCCACAGCAGGGTCACCAACGAGCAGATAGGGTGCTCGACGCCCCTCGCGCGCCAGCCTGTCTCTCGCCACTTCCCGCTCAAGCCGGCAAGCGATCAGATAAAAAGAGAGGGCGCTCCGGCGCCCTCTCTGCATAGCCATGATCACGAGCCGACTTGCAAGCCGCGCTCGACCCACCCCAGCACGTCTCTGGTCAGGGCCTGCGGCACCCAGGGGGAGTCGTTCAATCCCTGCCTGACACAGGCGGCGAAATGATCCGCCTCATGCTGCATGCCACCGCCTGCCACCGGCTCTGCTATGTCTCCCGGCCAGGCAGGCAAGGGATCGCCCGTGAGCCAGCGAACCTGTTGTGGGTTCCACCACTTGCCGACCAGTTGCAGGGCCCAGCCCTCGCCGCCCAGATACGCCGCCTTGTCGAGATCCTGGACGATGGAGGCATCCAGCTCGGCCGCAAGGGGGCCGGTAAAGGCAAAATGCACCGACTCATCCACCTCGCCCGTTTGGCGTACCAGACGCACCTCTGGCTCCCCCGCCGGGAGATCCCGCTGCAGGCAGATCGCGGCGTAGAGCCAGAGCGGATAGACACCCACATCCCAGGCGGCGCCCCCGGCCAGTGCGGGATCAAACAGCTTGCCGTCTCGCGCCTGTACCGAGCCGAAGGCCGCCCGCAGCCGGTTGGGTGCCGGCATGGCACTGAGCCGCTGGAGCAACGTGCGCATGGCGGGGAAGCACATAACCTTCATCGCCTCCATCAGCAGCAGGCCACGGACCTGGGCGAGCTGCACCAGCGCATCCCAATCAGCGACGTGAGTCACCGCCGGTTTTTCCACCAGCACGTGCTTGCCCGCCAGCAACATCTGCCTGATCAGGGCGGCATGCTCGGGATGGATCACCGCCACGTAGACAGCCTCCACCTCCGCACTTGCCGCCAGCGCCTGATAGCCATCATAGGCAAGGGGTAGCCCCTGCTCCTCGGCAAAGGCCCGGGCCCGCGCCTGATCACGGGCGGCGATCGCCACCACTTGCCCCAGGCTGGCATGTTCATTCACGTCCCGGCAGAAGCGACGGGCAATGGCCCCTGCTCCGGCAATGCCCCAGCGCAGTGGCGCCCCGCTCAGCCCCTCTGTTTGCATCCGTTCTGTCTCCTGCACGGGTTATGCCTTGGCCAGACTGCGCAGCCAGCGGATCTCGTCGCCCCAGATCGTCTCGTCGATGGTCTCCAGGATCAGCGGAATGCCGTCGAAGCGGTCGTCATTCATGATGTGGTGGAATACCGCCTCCCCCAGATTGCCCTGCTGCAGGCTGTGATGACGATCGACCCGGCTGCCGAAGGTGCACTTGGCGCCGTTGATGTGCATCCCCTTGAGATACTGGAAGCCGACGATGCGATCGAAATCGGCGAACACCTGGGCACAGGACTCAGGGGTGCGCAGATCGTAACCGGCGGCGAAGGCGTGGCAGGTATCGAAACAGACACCGACCCGACTCTTGTCCTCCACCCCGTCGATGAGGGTGGCCAGGTGTTCAAACGACCAGCCGAGGTTGGTGCCCTGCCCGGCGGTATTTTCGATCACCGCTGTTACCCCTTGGCTGCGTTCCAGCGCCCAGTTAATGGACTCGCTCACCAGTGTCAGGCTGGCCGCTTCCGGGATCTGTTTCAGGTGGCTGCCGGGGTGGAAATTGAGGTAGCAAAGCCCGAGCTGCTCGCAGCGCTTTATCTCATCGAGAAACGCATCGCGAGACTTGGCGAGTCCATCGGGATCGGGATGGCCCAGATTGATGAGATAGCTGTCATGGGGCAGGATCTGCTCGGGGCGAAAGCCGGCTTTCTCGCAGGCCAGCTTGAAGGCGCGAATGCTGGCCTCCGACAGCGGCGCGGCCTGCCACTGGCGCTGATTCTTGGTAAACAGGGCGAAGGCGTTTGCGCCGATAGCCTCTGCGCGGGCTATGGTGTTCTCCACCCCACCGGCGGCACTGACGTGGGCTCCGATATAT
>NZ_CAWNYS010000132.1:0-16984 GCF_963878295.1 Aeromonas sp. HMWF014
CGGTGGACATGGACGAGGGGTCGCTGACCGACGATGTGGACGTGGCTATCTACTACGGCCGTGGCAACTGGCCAGGGCTGAGATCCGACAAGCTGCACACCGAATATCTGATCCCCGTCTGTTCGCCGCTGCTGCTGACCGGCCCCAAACCGCTGCGCACCCCGGATGATCTGACCCGTCATACCCTGCTGCACGATACCTCTCGCCGTGACTGGAAGGCCTGGTTTCGCCAGCTCGACATAGATGCCCCCAATGTCAATCAGGGGCCCATCTTCAGCCACTCGACCATGGTGATCCAGGCGGCGATCCACGGTCAGGGCGTGGCGCTTGGCCACAGCGTGCTGGCCCAGCCAGAGATCGAAGCGGGCCGACTCATCTGCCCGTTCGAGCAGGTGCTGGTGAGCAAGAACGCCTTCTACCTGGTGTGCCAGGAGCAGCAGTCCGATCAGGGCAAGATAGTGGCCTTTCGCGACTGGATGCTGGAGTTGGTGGAGCAGGAGGAGGCCCGTCGCCGGGCACGGCTTGCCGATGCAGCCGATGCCTAGGTCACCACAGACGGGTGCATGTTTTCGGGTGAGACCTGCCAGGTGGCGTGATGAGTGACGTGATGAGGGAGGGGGCAAGCGATGCCCCCGTTCGTATTTTACTGGCCCATGGCGCCGGTGCCGGCATGGAACACGCTTTTCTTTCCGAGTTGTCACGCCTGTTGGCGGGGCCTGATATCGAGGTGGTGCGTTTCAACTTCCCCTACATGACCAAGCGGGCCCTGGATGGCAAGCGCAGGCCGCCGGACAGGCAGCCGGTGTTGCTTGACCATTGGCGCCAGATGGCGCGGCAATTCGCCCATCCCCGGCTGTTTCTGGCGGGCAAGTCCATGGGGGGACGCATGGCGGCAGAGCTGTATCGCGAAGGAGGGGGCGAGATGAATGCTGCAGGATTGCTCATTCTCGGGTATCCTTTCCACCCCCCGGCCAAGCCCGACAGCTGGCGGGGCGAGGTGCTCAAGCAAATCAAGACGTCGACCCTGCTGTTGCAAGGGGAGCGCGATACCTTCGGCACGCGTGCCGAACTGGCAGATTTTCCTTTCTCACCCCATGTATCGGTCCACTGGCTGACCGATGGTGACCATGGCTTCAAACCGCGAAAAGCCAGTGGTGTGAGCGAGCAGGAAAACCTGCAACAGGCGGCCGATCGGATAAAGGGCTTTATCGCCGCCACCCGGGTTGAGGCCTGACGGTGGTGAACGAGACAACGAGGGAGCTAAGGATGCAGATCCATCGACATTGGCTGGTGCTGGCGGGTTTTTTTGGCCTGACGGCGACCCTGCTGGGGGCTTATGGCGCCCACGGTCTGGCGGCGAGCGGCGTCACGCCTTCGCAGCTGGCGGCGTTCAACACCGCCGTGCAGTATCAGTTTTTTCACGCATTGGCCCTGCTGGTACTGGGTTGGTGCGGTGTGCGCAGCAAGGTGATCACCTTTGCTGGCTTCGCATTTGTGCTGGGGATCCTCGGATTTTCCGGCAGTATTTACGCCATGGTGCTGCTCGGCAGCAAGGGGCTGGGGCTCATTACCCCGGCCGGTGGCCTCTGTTTTATGTTGGGATGGGCGGCTCTGATATGGGCTGGCTGTCGTCTTGGAGGAAAGAATGAATAATCTGCTGCTTTATTGCCGCCCCGGTTTTGAGAAAGAGGCGGCGGCAGAGATCACCGAGCGTGCCAGTAACATGCAGTGCTACGGTTTCGCCCGGGTCAAGGACGACAGCGGTTATGTGATATTCGAGTTGTATGACGAGGAGCAGGCCGATCTGCTGGCACGCAAACTGCCATTCAGGGAGCTGATCTTTATCCGTCAGATGCTGGTGGTGACCCACGAGCTGAAGGATCTGGATGTTGCAGACCGGATCTCGCCCATCATAGAAGCGACCCGCGAATACACGATCTGCGGCGATCTGCGGGTTGAAACCGCTGATACCAACGAAGCAAAAGAGCTGTCAGCTTTTTGCCGCAAGTTCACCGTGCCGCTTCGTCAGGCGCTGCGCAGCAACGAGATCCTGACCAAGAAAGAGACGCCGCACCGCCCGGTGTTCCATGCTTTCTTCATGGCCAATGATCACCTGTTGCTGGGCTACTCCTATTCGTTCAACAACTCTGAATTTCACATGGGCATTCCTCGCCTGCGTTGTTCGCCAGATGCACCGAGCCGCTCCAGCCTCAAGCTGGAAGAGGCCTTCTATGTGTTCGTGCCACGGGAAGAGTGGGACCTGCGTCTCACCTCCGGCATGAAGGCGGTGGATCTGGGCGCCTGCCCGGGTGGCTGGACGCATCAGCTGGTGCGTCGCGGCATGATGGTGACCGCAGTGGATAATGGCACCATGGCACAGTCCCTGATGGACACAGGTCAGGTCAAGCACCTGCGTGATGACGGTTTCGTATGGCGGCCCAGCAAGAAGAACATCTACTGGCTGGTGTGCGACATGGTCGAGAAGCCAGCACGGGTAACACACATGATCGCCGACTGGTTCCGCGAGAACGACTGCCAGGAGGCCATGTTCAACCTCAAGCTGCCGATGAAGAAGCGTTACGCCGAAGCGGTGCATAACATAGAGGTGTTGCGCGGCCTGCTCAAGGAGATAGACAACGCCTTCGTCATTCAGGCCAAGCAGCTCTATCACGATCGCGAAGAGATCACAGTGCACGTCTACAACAAGTACTGGGTTTCCAAGCTGGAAGCCAAGGAGTGATATCCGGCCCCTTGCCGTGAGCAGAAAAAAGACCGACGGCAGTGATGCCGTCGGTCTTTTGCTATCTGCGCCATGCAGCCAATGTCAGAAGCGGTAATCGAGACGCAGTGATGACTCGTCATCCGTGACTTTGAGCTCAATCTGCAAGGGGATACTCTTGTCGACCGGGTTGAACTGTAGCTTTACCCCATCCCCTCTGAGTTTGATGGCGGTGTCCATGCCCGCTGCCTTGAATTTGATCCTGGGTTTGTGCTGTTCAAAGGAGAGGCTTACGCTTTTTTCTGCCGTCAGATTGAGGGTCGGATAGGCGGTAACCTGCTTGTTGCCATCGCTGTCCGTCATGATTTCTACCCCGAAGGAGAGCGGTTTGGGGGCCTTGAGCAGCTCGTTGGTATCCAGGGTGGAGCGCCAGACCTGGCTGGCTTGCTGGGTGGCGGCAGCCGGTGGCTCTCTCCAGGCATTGTCGACCGGCCTATCTACTGCCATGACGCTGCTGTTGATGAGCAGCAGGCTGAAAATAGCGCGCATAATGGATCTCCTAATCCCTTATCTATTGAACATAGTAGCCAATTGATGAGGGGGAGAGCGCGCCGCGAGATAAAACAAAGGGAGCCGAGGCTCCCTTTTAAAATCAGTCTATTAGGCTAGTTCACAGCCGATCTATGATGGACTGGGTGAACTCGCTGGTGGAGGCTGTGCCCCCCAGATCCCGGGTTACCCGATCGCCAGATTCTATGGTGGCGCGCACTGCTTCCCGGATGCGTTCAGCCTTGTCCTGCATGCCCAGATATTCCAGCATCTGGATGGAGGCGAGGATCACCGAGGTCGGGTTGGCGATGTTCTTGCCCGCGATATCCGGTGCCGAACCGTGCACGGCTTCGAAGATGGCGGCACCATCACCTATGTTGGCGCCCGGCGCCATGCCAAGGCCACCCACCAGACCCGCGCACAGATCCGAAAGGATGTCGCCGAACAGGTTGGTGGTAACCATGACATCGAATCGCTCCGGGTACATCACCAGGTTCATGCAGGCGGCATCGACGATCATCTCCTCGCTCTGGATATCCGGATAGCGAGCTGCCACTTCACGGGCCACTTCCAGGAACAGACCCGAGGTGGACTTGAGGATGTTGGCCTTGTGGATGATGGTGACCTTCTTGCGCCCTTCCTGACGGGCCAGCTCGAAGGCGAACTTGACGATGCGCTCAGCCCCGTCGCGGGTGATGATGCTCATCGCCTCGGCGCTCTTGTTGTCATCGCTGCGCTTCTGGCCGGCGCCCGAGTACATGCCTTCGGTGTTCTCACGTACCGTGATGATGTCGATGTTGTCGTAACGGCTTCGTGTGCCCTTGAAGGAGATAACGGGGCGGACGTTGGCGTAGAGGTTGAATTTCTTGCGCAAGGAGACGTTGATGGAGGTGAAGCCGCCGCCGACCGGGGTGGTGAGCGGACCTTTCAGGCTGACCTTGTTCTTCTCGATCAGATCCAGGGTGGCTTGGGGCAGCAGCTCGCCGTGCTTCTCGAGGGCAACCAGACCGGCGTCAGCATATTCATATTCGAAGTCGCAACCGGCGTGGGTCAGGATCTGGATGGCAGATTCAATGATGCTGGGGCCGATGCCGTCGCCGGGGATCACGGTAATTTTTCTTTTTGACATGAGACGTATCCACTTCTAGGGAACAGAGGGGGAGGATTCGGCCGTTTTATACCATTTCTACACCTAACCCTCCATGTTTCTTTACATTTTATCTGCTTTTGTCAACAGCAAAGGTGAGTCCCGTCATGATTGGCAGGATAGCGGGAGCATGGCGGGAAGCCTGTCAGGTCTCGCTGTCGGGCACGGGCGGATAACGTATCTCCCGCAGGTTGAACCCCAGCGGAATGTCCCGCTGCAGCTGCACCAGCCGCTGGGCCAGCAGGGCCTCATCCTGATGCTGGCGCAGCCTGAGCAAGGGCTTGCTGGTGCCCTCCTGCTGACAGGCTGCGAGCAGCGCCGGGAGATCGCCATGTTGTTGCAGCAGTTGGGTCGCGGTCTTGGGGCCAATGCCGGGCACCCCCTTGATGTTGGAGCCACCGATGCCGGTCAGGGCCCAGAAATCCACCAGTTGCACCGGTGCCACCCCATATTGTTGCTCGACGAAGGCGGCATCCAGCCAGCGCTTGTTGAAGTAGTCACGGATCTGGATCTGCGGACAGATGAGCTGACAAAACCCTTTGTCGGTGGAGATGATGGTGGCCCTTGCCCCGTGCAGTGCAATGCCGCTGGACAGGGTGGCGATGAGATCGTCTGCCTCGTCGGTCTGGGAGAGCAGGGCATCCACGCCGCACTCCCAGAACGCATCCTGCAAGGTGTTCAAGCCTTCGCGCAGCTCGACCGGCATGGGGGTTCGCCCCTCCTTGTAGGCCGGATAGACCTCTTTGCGCCAGCTGTGCACCTCGCCGTCAAATACGGCGATGGCGTGGGTCGGCTCGCTGCCCGCCAGCAGCTTGCGGCAGGTGTTGATGAGGTTGGCGCGGGTGGCGATCAGCGCCTGGGCCGGGGTCAGCGCCTGCTGGACTTGCACCGCATGCAGACGACGGATGAGGTTGAGGGCATCAATGATGAGCAGGTGTGGCCTGATAGTTGACATGGGACACTCTTGGCGGTCGAGACGCGCCATTGTAACAAACAGTCCGCCCTGATGGGGGATTGATGGCATCCGTGTGCCAGACGCCAGTCAGTAAAGAGGGGCGCCAATGCGCCCCTCTCTTCGTATTGCGTGCCTGCCTTAGCGCACTATCTCGTAGCAGGGCACATACTGGCTGCCCGGCAGCTTCATCCGTTGCTGCTTGACGAAGCTCTCCAGCAGCTTGTCCATCAGGTGCATCAGCTCCTTGTCGCCGTGCAGCTTGAAGGGGCCCTTCTTCTCGATGGCGCGAATGCCCCCTTCCTTGACGTTGCCAGCGACGATACCGGAGAAGGCACGGCGCAGGTTCGCCGCCAGCAGCTGGGGCGGCTGATTGCGATGCAGATCCAGGCTGGCCATGTTGGCGTGATCCGGCTCGAATGGCAGCTGGAATTCGGGCTCGATCTTGAGGGA
The DNA here is from genome assembly GCF_963878295.1 of Aeromonas sp. HMWF014. Lineage (NCBI taxonomy): Bacteria > Pseudomonadati > Pseudomonadota > Gammaproteobacteria > Aeromonadales > Aeromonadaceae > Aeromonas > Aeromonas sp. HMWF014. Next base: position 5,821 of record NZ_CAWNYS010000132.1, read on the forward strand.
CCAGTTGAAGGAGTAAGCGTCGCCGACGGATTTGCGATATTCGCGAATTTTCGGCATTGCCTCCTTCATCACCCGGGCTACTTCCGGCGCATCGCCGACGATGATGCGGTAGAGGCTGGTGGCGGGTTCACCCAGGGTTGCCTTGACGAAGTCATCAATGGCGCGGAAGTAATCGGCGCTCTCCTTGGGACCGGTCAAGATAATCGGTATGGGCTGCCGCTCGTTGGCGGGGTGCATCATGATGCCGAGCAGGTAGAGCAGCTCTTCGGCTGTGCCGACACCGCCCGGGAAGATGATGATGCCGTGGCCCAGACGCACAAAGGCCTCCAGTCGTTTCTCGATATCCGGCAGTATCACCAGCTCGTTGACGATGGGGTTGGGCGGCTCGGCGGCTATGATGGACGGCTCGGTCAGCCCTATGTAACGGCCATTGCGCACTCGCTGTTTGGCGTGGCCGACGGCGGCGCCCTTCATGGGCCCTTCCATGGCCCCCGGGCCGCAGCCGGTACAGATATTGAGCTCGCGCAGCCCCAGTTCGTTGCCCACCGCGCGGGTGTACTGGTACTCGATTTCGTTGATGGAGTGGCCGCCCCAGCAGACCACCAGATTGGGATCCGCACCCGGCAGGATAGCCTTGGCGTTACGCAATATGGCGAACACCACGTTGGAGATGTGGGTGGAGCTGGTCAGGTTGACCAGCCGGTTCGACTCCAGCTGGGTCGAGACATAGAGGATGTCGCGCAGCACGGAGAAGAGGTGCTCCTGAATGCCACGAATGATTTCGCCATCCACAAAGGCGTGTTCGGGGGCATTGAACAGTTCGAGTTTGACCCCACGCTCGCGCCGGATCACATGAATATCAAAGGATTTGAAACGCTCCAGTATCTCTTTGGAGCTGTCGGTATGGCTACCTGAGTTGAGCACTGCCAGCGAGCAGTTGCGAAACAGTTGATAGATATCGCTGGAGGCTGTTTGTTTGAGGCGATCCACCTCGAGTTGTGACAGCAAGTCCATGCTGCCGACAGGATTGATGTGCGTAATCATAGGTTCCCCTTTCACTCGCTTGTTATCGTTGTGCTTTTCCCTGGGGAGAAAACGGGATGCCATGTGGAATCCCTTGAATTTGATAGTAGAGGTAAGCGGTGGGGCAGGGGAATAGGGGAGAAGTGCGTTTGCTGCTTTTTTAGACTGCCATTAGCCCAGGTTGACCTGATCCCGGCCCGAGTGCTTGGAGCTGTAGAGCGCCTTGTCGGCCCGTTCGAACGCATCCGAGGTGTTATCCCCTTCCCGGAACAGGGTGGCACCGATGGAGATAGTGATCTCGACCCTGGCATCGCGAAAGCGGAACGGGATACTTTTGATGGTCTGGCGCAGGGTCTCCAGCGGTTTCTGGTACTTGTCGGGGTTGATGTTCGGCAGCAGCACTACAAACTCCTCGCCGCCGAAGCGGGCGATGAAGTCGGTGTCACGCAGGGCACTCAGCAGCGCCTTGGCAACCACCTTCAACGCCTTGTCACCGGCCATGTGGCCGTAGTTGTCGTTGATGTTCTTGAAGTGATCGATGTCGATGATGGCCAGACAGAGTGGTGTTCCGTAGCGCAGCCAGCGCTTGTATTCGAGTTCGAGCCGCTCGTCCAGCGCCGCCCGGTTATGCACCTGGGTCAGGCTGTCGAGGAACAGCTTGTGTTTCTGGATGGTGAGCCGTTTCTTGTACTCGGCGGTCTCCTCCTTCATCAGTCGCAGCTTGGCCTCCATGTTGGAGAGGCGGGTGAGCAGGTGACGCTCGCGGGCGGCCATGGCTTCCCTGTCCTGTAACAGCAGATTGATGGCACCCATGTGGCCCGAGATAGCGCCCTTGAGCTCATCGAATGAGTCGTTGCTGGCCAGGGTATGGTCGATGGCGCGCAGCTCCTTGTCGATGGCCTGACGGGTATCCTGGGTGGCGCTTTGCAGGGCGCGCCCTTCGTCAAGAGATTCGGTGAAGCTGAAATGCACCGCCGAGAGGCTTTCGTTGAGGGTGCTCAGAAAGGCCTGGGAGGATTTTCGCTCCTCGCGGGTGCCATCTATGATGAGCTCGATCACCTGCAGGCAGATCTCGGCCAGCTGCGGCGGCGTGATGCCATGGAGCAGCTGGCGACGGATATCCGCCAGCCTCTCGCCGATGGCACCGGCAAAGTCGAGCTCTGTGATGAGCCGCTGCAACTCGTCGGCTATGTGGGCGTGGGTCTTGGCATCAAACGGGATGGTTGGCTCGGGGCAAGAGAGTTCGGCTATAGCGATGACAGGCGTGCTGGCGACGGGAGCCGGATCCTGCAGGGGCTGGGTCGGTAGCAGCTGGATTTTGATGGCCTGCTGGTAGAACTCCAGCAGCCGGATCACCTTCTTCTGATGATCGCCAATGCCATAGCCATCCGGACTTGCCAGAAACGCCTTGAGGGACTTGCGGGTATCCTCCGGGAAGCCCTTGATGGACTTGAGCTGCTTGGAGCCAAGGTCGATGGCGGACTTGGTCAGGGTAATGGACTCTTCCAGCGCATTGCTGTGTTGCTGCAGCAGTTTTTCAATGGCCAGCAGATCGGCGTCCAGCGAGGTGAATGCGGGATTGTTATCCAGTTTCTGCTTGAGCTTGGCGAAGCGATTGTCCAGCTCACGGTCGAAGCCACGACAGGAGAGCATCAACTTGTTGATAAACTCGATGCCGCGAGCACGCTCCGCATCGGAAAACGAGAGCACGCCGTCGAGCTCCAGCTGCTTTTGCTGAAGGGATTCCCTGAGTCTGGCCAATTGTCCTGCTACGGCAGCGATATCATTCATTATTCAGGTCGCCCTGTTGTCATTATCGTTTTTGTGTTGGATAGCAACGGCGGTCGAACCCGGTTCCAGACCCAATTGATTATCTATGTTGTCATTGGCCATCCGGCGCTTTCGTCCGTGCAAGTCGAAGCCAATTAACCCATTGCTTTTCATGAGAAGAATTTACTTTTACCAGTCCCTTGTCAATTGCCATCAAGCAGCATTGCCACACATCCCCATTAAAAAATGCAGCCTGTTGGCAATCGATGGCGGCCAGCTCCAGCCAGACACTTTGCTGGTGTTTTTCACTGAGCTGAATCGCTCCTGCCAGTGCCAGATAACAGAGGTCGAACAGGCCGTGGTGATCGAGGGCGGTCGCCGCCTTGGGCAGGAAGGGGTGGCTGACGATGCCGAGGCTGATGTGGCGTTCCAGCGGGTGCTGACAGGGGAAGGCGGCAAAGGTTGCAAGCAGATCCTGGGCCAGCCGGTGCAGATCTTCCACATGGCGCTGGGGCACCACGTAGAGCAAATGACCTTCACGCAGGTCATAGATGCGCCCATCCTGCGGTGTCAGCCCGTTGACATAGCTGCCGAAGGCCTGCTCTATCTCGCGGCTCACCTGATAGCCGTGATGTTCCATGCTGTTGACCAGGAAGGGCACTCTAAACAGCAGATAGTGCAGCTTGTCGTCAAATTCGCTGGTGGGCAGATCGCTCAGATACCAGCGTTCTGATGTTTGCTGGCGCCTGGCCATCTCGCGCGGCCAACGGTTCATCAGCCGCTGCCAGTTGGCCAAGCCGGTGCGCGGCTCGATCAAGATGGCCTCACCCCGCTGCTTGCCTTGCAGGCGGGCGACGCGGAGCTTGAGCCAGAGGGTGAAGAACAAATAGATGAACAGGGTCAGCAGCAGGCCTGTGATGACGCTCGACCAGAGGTAGCGATCCTGCTGATGCCGGCTGGTTTTGAGCTGCTGTTCCAGCTCCTTGATCTGCTGCTCCCGCTCCACCTGGACATAGTTGTCGCGGATCGCCTCCTGCTCCAGATCGACCTGCTGCTGGCGTACCTGCTCGCTGCGCTGGTGGAAATGCTTGTAGCTGTCCAGCGCCTGCTGGAGGTGGCCCTTCTGCTCGTAGGCCACCGAGAGCAGGCGGAAGATCTCGAACTGGCGCTGGGCATCGCCGAGCTGGTTGGCCAGCGCCAGCGCGTTTTCCAGCTGCAGGATGGCGATGCCGTCCTCCTTCTGCTTGAGGTGCAGCTCACCCAGCAGCAGCAGGGTGTCGATGAGCGGCTCCTTGTCGTCGCCCAGCTCGTGGGACTGGCGTGCCGCAGTGAGGTAGTTGCGGGCCAGGGTCAGGTTGCCGGTTTGCAGATAGGTCTTGCCTATCTCGTACTTGAGATGGGCGATGCGGGTGCGATTGTTGCCCTCGTCCAGCAGATCCAGCGCATTGAAGAAGTAGACCAGCGCCATGTTCATTTCGCCCTGCTCCCGGTTGAGGCGGGCGAGCACGATCAGCGAATCGCTGAGCAGGGAGGGGTTGCCGAGGGCATGAAAGTAGTTGGCGGCCTCATTGGCATACTGCAGCGCCTTCTGCGGTTCATGTTCCGCCTGATAGAGGTTCACTATCTGGTTCGACAGCAGCCCGAGGAAGAGGGGATCCTGCAGCCCCCTGGCCTGTTGCTGGGCGTCGATGTAGTCACCGAGGGAGAGCTGGGGCTGCCTGAGGGCATGGTAGAGATCGCCGCTCACCGCGCTGACCCAGGCACTGGCCAGCGGCTCCCTGGTCTTGTCTGCCCAGCGCCGTGCCTCGGCCAGTTGGCGTTTAGCCTCGTCGAACTGGTGTGCCTCTATGCTGGCGTTGGTGCGCAGCAAGCGGCTGTAGACCTGCAGCTGGCTCTCTTTGAGGCTGGGGTTGCTGAGCAGGGTCTCCAGCTGGCCGAGCAGGCTTGCGCTGGCACCATGGGAGTGATCCTGCAGATTCTGGCTGCGGACCTTGAGGTAGAGGCCATGGGCCTGCAACTCCAGTTGCTGCTCTTTGGCAGCCATGGCGATGCCCTGATCGAGCGACTTCTGGGCTGCCTGGAACTGCCCCAGTTGCAGCAGACACTCCCCCTTGAGCAGGTGGGCGCTGGTGGCCTGGGCGGCCGTGCCATAGCTCAGCAATGGCTCGCGATAGCCGTACTCCTGGCGATTGCTGATGATTTGCTTGGGATTATTGGCTGTGCGCGTCAGGAAGGCCGAGGTGATCTGGACGCATCTGGCAGGATCGGTGAGCACCAGGGTCTGGGCCTGCTGCAGATCGATAGACAACTGCTCCTTGGCCAGATCCAGATTAGGAGCCGACAGGGAGGACATCATCATTGCCAGAAAAAACAGTTGATTCATTGGATTAAGGACAGCACAGGGGTGTGGGCATGTTATCCAAGCCCCCCCCTGCACGTCCAGCGTTTACTGGCGGGGGGGGAGGAAGGGGCCTGGGATCCAGGCCCCTCTTTGTCAACTGCGCCCGGCGTTTACTGGCGGATAAGGCGCAGGTTGGCGGGAGGAACTTCCCAATCGCTGCGAAACGGGTTGATGTCCAGTCCACCACGGCGGGTATAGCGGGCATAGACAGTCAGCTGGCTCGGGCGACATAGGTGCTTGAGATCGGTGAAGATCCGCTCGATGCACTGCTCGTGGAACTCGTTGTGTTGGCGAAACGAGATGAGGTAGCGCAACAGTTTTTCCCGATCCAGCCGCGGGCCACGATAGTGGATCACCACGGATCCCCAGTCCGGCTGGCTGGTCACCAGGCAGTTGGACTTGAGCAGGTGGCTGTGCAGTGTCTCTTCCACCTCCTCATTGCTTGCCGCCCCTTGCAGCAGATCGGCATCGAACTCGTAACAGTCCACCTCTATGTCTTGCTCATCGATGCACTCCCCCGGCAGGGTCGCAATGTGATGAGGTGCCTGAGTCAGCGGGAACAGGGTGACGCTCACATCGCTGCCGGCGCAGGCACTGAGATCCTTGACCAGCAGCGCCTGTACCGCTTCCAGCGAGTCGCACCGGGTCTGGTTGAAGGAGTTGAGGTAGAGCTTGAACGACTTGGATTCGATGAGGTTGACGCTGGTGGCCGGGACTGAGATCTCGCCGACGGCGACCATGGGCTTGCCTTTGGCATTGAGCCAGGAGAGCTCGTACAGGGTCCAGATGTCACAACCCTGGAACGGTAGCGTGCCGGTCAGGCCGAGGTCGTCGCGGTTCAGGCTGCGCGGTACCGGTTGCAGCAGGGCCGGGCAGTACTGGCTGATGTAGGCAGACTGCTGGCCCAGGCTCAGCCCCTGCAAGGCGTGGGCACCTGCGTATCTCTCTTGTTTGCTCATGTGTTTGATGATCCGGACGTTGAATGAGCCATTGCACTGGCAGCGGCTGGGGCCCTTGCCCCAGATCGGTGCTGCGGGATGATCGCCACCTAAGTGGCGGCGTCTCGCGCTTCACCTTGTCTGCTCACGGCTTTGATGGTGCAATAGCGGACTTTGGCAGCAATTGTGGGGAATTTCGATGTCGGATCAAGTCTTGTCTGCCCTGGAACACTTTTTTTTACGCTGGCAGCGTGATGGCGAGGCAAGGCGGGGACTGCCCCTGTGTGAATGGGAGGCAGACTGGCGCTCCCCTTGTGAGCTGGATGAGCCCAGAGAGGGGCGGGTCGCCTGGCGTCCGTATCAGCGCAGCGAACCCGCAGACTTCGCAGCCATGGCCGATGCGCTGGAGCTGGTCCTGCATCCCGCAGCCCTTGCCCTGTTTGGCCACTGGTTCAGTCGCCCCATTCCCTGTTCCTACAAGGGGTTGCGCCTTGAGTTGATCCTGCCGTGGAACGAGGCGGATCTGGACCTGCTCAGGGAAAACCTCATCGGCCACCTGCTGATGCTGCGCAAGTTGAAGCGTGCGCCATCGATCTTCATCGCCACCACCCGCCACGAGATGACGCTGATCTCCCTTGATAATGAGAGTGGTCAGGTGTGGCTTGAGTGGCTCGACTCCGGCCGCCGTTTGGTGCTGGCGCCCTCCTTGTCCGCTTTTCTCGCGCGGCTGGAGACCTTGCCGCAATAAGGGGCCTTGCACCAATTCGAACGAAAAGAGCCTTGCCGCTTGGCAAGGCTCTTTTTCATTGCCCCTTTATCACAGGTTGGCGTGGCGCCTAATCCTTGAAGTCCCAGGAGAGGTTGGAGATCAGCCGGCAGGGATCGCACTTGAAATCGAAGATTTCGTGCAGCGGTTCGGCTAGCGCCCACTCGCCACCGCAGCCAGGGCAGGGGCGGGCCTTCTCTTCGGCGGCGCTCAGCCCGCCGACCCGGTAGAGATAGTAATAGGTAGGAATGCCGCTCAGGGCCTCCAGCCGCTTGCCGAGATCGCTGCCACGGCGTTGCAGCCGGCTGCCTACCTCGCCTATTTCGTGCAATGCCGTGTGTTCGGCGATGGAGCCGTTCATCTGCAGCTGATCACACGCCTCCCAATCCTCCTGCCACTTGATGATCTGCTTGTGGTCACCGTTGGCAATGGCGGGCAGCCGATAGAGCGGTATGGGGGCGAAGTGGTCGCCACAGCGCAGTGGCGAGCAGGTGTGCAGGAAGCTGGTGTAGAGCAGCATCCAGCTCGGCCGCCCGTCGGTGTGGCCGCAAGGATCCGTGCTATCGGAGAGCAGATCCACGCCTTGCAGCTGGAGTTTTGGCGCGAGCAGTCCCGCCTGATTGAGCTGCTGTTCGGCTAGTTTGACCTGCTCGCTCTGGTTGTCCGGGTGCAGGCTGTCTTGCTCGGGGCAGACCACCCGGCTGATGAACTGACCCTGCTGCATGCTGGTGGGAAACTCCCGGCCAAGGATCTGGCCCTGATAGCGCAGCATGTCCAGGTAGTTGACGATGGCCCGTTCGGCCTCACCGAGGGAGGTATCGCGATAGCATTCAAAGCTGAGTTCGAGAATGTACATGGGGCTCAGTCCGGCTGGCGTTGAAGCAGCAGGGTGGTCAGGCGATCGACCTTCTGCTCGAGCCGGTTGAGCTGCTCGCTCAGCTGCTGCAGGTTGACGGCATCGGCCGCCATCTCGGGCTTGGCAACCGCAGGCGTGGTGGCTGCGGATGGCTCGGTGGGCTGGGGTTGCTGTTTCCACTGGCTCAGCACCTTGAGCAGCTCGGCCATGGGCACGGGCTGGCTGAGGCGAGCCTTGACCATGGCGGTGGAGGGGGTGATCCCCTTCGCGGCCAGTTCGTTGGCAATGCGGATGATCTCTTGGGCGGACATGAGGGCTCCTGCGCAGGATGGCGGTAATACGGGCTGGACGGGGGACAGAGCTTAACCAAACCGCCTTCGTCTGGAAAGCGGGCTGGCGAGAGGAGGAGGCTCAATCGCTCTGGCGCAGCCGCACATCCAGCTGATCGATGGCTTCCGACCAGTCCGCATCATCCCAGAGCGCATCGCGCAGGAAGTTGGCCTGGGATTGGGTCCAGAAAGCGGCCTCGGGCAGCAGGGTCTGATTGTCCAGCCTGTGTTCGTGGATGAAGCGGTGTTGGCTCAACTCGTCGTTGGCCAGGCCCAGCTGGGCAAACAGGGCGGACAGGTCGTGGGTCAGGAATTCCATCTCATCTCTCCCGGGGGCATTCCTGAAAATTATAGGTCCGGATCCGTGCCGGCTTGCTATTGCGATGGCATACGTTAGAGGCAAAGTGGCTGGCCCGACTTGGTCTCTGGCCAGCGAGAGCCCCACTGGCTGGCTTACTGGGATGGCATGCGATGGGGGGGCAGGTCGACGCCGACGATGTGCAGTCCCTGCATGCGCAATTGTCCTTGATAGTTGCTCTCACCATCGCTGGAAAATTCAAACTCGTAGTAGGTCAAGAGCCGCAGCGGTTGGTGCGCCAGCGCACGGTGGCTGCGTGCCAGCGACAGCAGCTGCAAATCGTGATGCTGGCAGTAACGGCGCATGTATTGCCAGGCGAGCTCGGCCTGGCGGCGCTGATGCCAGAAGGCTGCGCCGATGAAGATAAGCAGCAAGATACCGAGCATTTCACCCATCGAGGGCTCCTTCTGTGTGATGTGGCCTTGTGTGGACCGGGTGGCGAGCCACCCGGCCGCTATTCCATCAACCGTTACGCTGCGGCAAACAGGCGACCTATGGCCTGACCGAGCGCATCGCTTCGCGCCGGATCCCGCAATCTGGCCAGCATATCATCGCGCAGGGCCGGCAGGGTCACCAGCTCGGCAAACACCTGATTGAAGAACTGGGTCGGTTGCAGCGCCAACTGCTCCAGGAACAGACCGAGCAGGTTCGGTACCTTCAGGTCGAGCCAGAGGCGACCGGCGATGGCGAGCAGCAGGGCCGGGCTCGGCTGGGTTTGCAGCAGGGTCAGCAGCTTGTTGGTACGCATGGCATTGCCGTTGCACGAGGCCAGCGCCCGGCACAGGTAGGCCAGGGTTTCGGGGTCGGGCTCGGCGCCCTCCTGCTCCTTGCCGATGCGCTCGAACAGGGCACCCTGCACGGCCGGCGGCAGCGGGACATTTTCCAGGCTCTGGCACAGGGCGTAGAGCGGCGCCTGGGGCAGCTTTGGCAGCGCCTTGCACACCAGTGACAGATTGCGCTCGTCCTGCAGCCGCTCGGCCATGTCGGCGAAGCCTTGCAGGCCCAGCGCCTGCCAGCCTTCGTCACCGGGGGCTGCCAGATAGTGACACAGGGCGTCGTAGTAGGCGGAAGGGGCCTGTTCCAGCTGGCGGGCCAGCTTGGCATGCAGGCTGGCCATCTTGGCCTCGGCCGGGCGGAAGGTGTAGGGGTTGTCGGCCAGTCGCTGGGCCTTCTCTTCATCCAGATCACCGGTCAGCTTGTAGCCCAGGGTCTCGACCACCTGATCCATGAAGAGTTTGGGGCCGCTGCCGATGAGCAGGCCGCGCTCATCGAGCGCAAACTTGAGGAACCAGAGGTAGTGCCTGGACTCCGCTGGCTGGAAGAAGTGGACGCCGAGCCAGGCGTGCTGTTGCAGGGGCCAGGGATAGGGTTCCTGCTGCTGCTCGATGCGCACGAAGGTATCGCTCGGTAGCGGCCGCACCTGACGACCCATGTCGAACAGTTGAAACTGGGTATCGGCCTGGGTCAGAAACTCGGTCAGCGTGTTGATGGTAGACATGATGTGATCCGGCTAAGGGTGATGCGGGCCGATTATAAAGCGGTTATATCAGATAGCCAGTGAGGGGCAGACTTCGGCCTCACCGCCCGTGATGGGGTGAAGCGCCTTGCCCATGGATGCAGACTTGAAAGGAATTATGGTGATCAGATCACCGCCTTCTCAGTTAATGCCGTTCCAACCGCATCTATTTGGGCAACAATGCCGGTTGGCGCTGCTCCTGCCGCCGTTACCAGCCCCGAAGCGAAACTGGCATCTGCACGACGTACCGTTATGTCGAGAATGGGCAAGCGCGCACCTGAACCGGTCAGGGCCGCACGCCCAAATGCCAGGCTGAGCAGCTCAAGCCAGACCGTCAGATGGAGGAGTTCCTAATCTAGGCTTGTGGGCTCATGCCGATTGATTGTGTGGCAATTTTCTTCTTTTCTGTTTGGGGGAGTGTGCTATCTGATTGATTGTTGGTACTATTTAGTACGTTTTATCGCATGTAAGCTGAATGTTTGACCACTACCCCGTTGCATTTTCTCAATACTGCCGACGCACTGACGCTCATCACCCAGTTCGATACGGCCACTGACGAGCACACTATAGTCGCGCTGTTGCGCGCCCTCAGCCAGCAGATGGGCTTTGACCACTTTCGGCTGGCGTTCATCTCGCCAAGCTCTATCCAGCGTCCCGAGGTGCGCATTTTCAATGGCTATCCTGCCCAGTGGGTGCAGATCTATGATGCGCAGAACTTCTTTGCTGTAGACCCTGTGGTGCGCAAGGGGATGACGCAGAGCACGCCTATCCTGTGGGCTAATCTCATCACCGAGTGTTGCGACCAACAAGATATCGATGGGCTTGAGGTGATGCTGCAGGCACAGGATGCTGGTCTGCGTGATGGCATCACGATCCCCTGGCATGGGCCTAATGGCCATGTAGGGCTGCTCTCTCTTATCATGCGGACACCACGCACTGAACATCAATGGCTTGGCGCGGTTCCTTTTCTTAGCTGGCTATCAAGCCATGTCTTCGAAGCCGTTGCACGGGTGTGTTCGTCAGCAATGCCACCGCGTGACCCTTTAAGCTTGCGGGAACTGGAGGTCTGCCAGTGGGCGGCAGAGGGGAAGCAAGTCAGTGATATCGGCAAAATCCTGGGCATCACCCCTAGAACGGTGACCTTTCATCTGGAGCGTATTGTCGAGAAGCTGGGAGCCAGCAATAAAAGCCAGGCGATATTCTGGGC
>NZ_CAWNYS010000133.1:0-5107 GCF_963878295.1 Aeromonas sp. HMWF014
GATCCGCTGGAATAGCAGGGCCTCGCGCTGGGTCATCTCTTTGAGGGTGGTGAGGGCACGAATGGAGAAACGGCCAGGGGTGGCGATCTCGATAGCGAAGATGCGCCCCCACAGCTGCTGCATGGGCACCATGCTGATGTCTTCCGCCAGTTGCAGGAAGCGGGTCAGCCAGTCGCTGTCCATCTCGCCGCCGGCGGCCGTCTCTTCGCAGTTGCGGGAGGCCATCACCATGATGGCTTCCAGATTGCGCTGGCGAGCGGCCTGATCCGCCAGATGGCGAAAGGTGGCGCGCTGTTCGAAGGTGCTGTCGCTGTTGCGAGTGAGCATGCCGTCTATGCCACGGCTGCGGGCCAGACGCAGGGTCTGCTCCTGGCTGCTCAGGATGGAACTCTCTTTCTTGGGCGGGGGCAGGTCAGCCATGCTGGCTCCGTGATCGCAAGGTCTAGTCTTGAATGTTACTCCAACCGGGATGGCGGGCAATCCCTCAAGCAGGGGCGGGTCACGGTTTCGACAGGTAAGGGAATAAAAAATGGCCTCCGGTCGAAGGCCACTGTTGCTGGATGCGGAGTTCGCTCACCGGGGGGCTGGCGCGCATCATGATGTCTGGTCTGACTTACTCTTCTTCGTAGACGCTGACCTCGACCGCTTCCATGGAGTAGGAGGCGGTGGCCATTTCGTGGCTGGAGCTGATAGTGCGCATCTTGCCTTTCACCCAGATGGCATCCCACAGATCATCCACCGGCGCACCCTTGGGGTAGCTCACATAGATCACCTGATTGGTTGGCGGGGCGGCACATGGATGCAGGCGCCAAAGTAGGGCACCAGCAGGAAGGCGGTGATCTTCTTGGCATCCCCCTCCAGCGGTACCACGAAGCCCGGGATCCGCACATTCTGCTGATCCAGCTTCTTGTTCACACCGCCCACCGGCTGCGGTACCGACATGGGATCTTCGTGATTGACCTGGGGCGGTGGCAGCAGTCTCTCCCCTTCCGGGATAAGCACATCCCAGTCGATGGTTTTGTAATCGGCGGCCATGGCGGGCAGCACCAGCAGGCTGGCCAGCAGCGCCACTATTTTCCACTTCATCATCTGTCTTTCTGTTCCTATTTTGGGCGTCTCGCTAGACGCGAATGCTCATGCCATCGCTCAGGCTGTAGCGGTAGGCGCGGGCGGCAGGGAGCAGGCCTATCACCATGCCCGCCAGCCACACTATGCCCAGCAACTGCCATTCGTAGGCGCTGGGCAGCCCCACGCTTAATTGAAGGCCATAGTGGCTGAGTAGCCAGGGGGTGGCAAGCCCCTGTCCCAGATAGAGTGCGGCCACCCCGAGGGCGATGCCGACCGTGGTGAGGGCCATCGCCTCCAGCGCCAGCAGCAGGAACAGGTGGGAGGGGCCAGCGCCCAGGGATCTCAAGATGGCCAGCTCGCGCCGCCGCTCGTTGAGCCCCGCCAGCAGGGTGGTCAGCATGCCGATGAGGCCTGCCACCACCACGAAGCCGGCGATCACCGACAGCGCCGTTTCCGCCACGCTCATCAGGCTCCACAGCTCCTGCAGGGCGGCCCCCGGCAGGATGGCCATCAGCGGCTCACCCCGGTAGGTGTTGACGCTGCGCTGCAGCTGGAATGCCAGGATGCGGTTGCTCAGCCCCACCATGAAGGCGGTGATGGTTTTGGGTGTCAGATCCTGTGCCAGCGCCTGTTCGGCGGTCACGTTCTTGCTGTGCCGGCCCGTGTCCCAGCCCAGATGGATCGCTTCGATACCGGCCAGTGGCACGTGGATGGTTCTGTCTATGGGGGTTCCGGTCGGTGCCAGGATCCCTACCACCCTGAACGGCAGATTGTCATGCTGGCTGAACGAGGTGCTGCCGGCGCCGTGGGCGATGACGATGGACTGATCCAGCCGGTAGCCGAGCTTCTCGGCCACCTGGGCACCGAGCACCGCCTCGAATGGCGTGTCGAACGGCCGCCCCTCCCGCAGTTGTAGCGATTGCTGCTGACCGTACTTCAGGTGGGTGAAGTAGTCGCCATTGGTGCCGAGCACCCGAAAGCCCCTGTGAGAATCACCGAGGGAGAGGGGGATGGTCCAGGCGACGCCCGGTTTTGTCTTGATGGCCTGATAGGCCTCCCAGCCCACGTTGTTGGTGGGATTGCCGATGCGAAATACCGAGTAGAGCAGCAGGTTCACCTGGCCGGAGCGGGCGCCGACGATAAGGTCGGTCCCCGAGACGGTATTGGAGAAACTCTCGCGGGCCTGGGTACGCACCCGCTCTACCCCGAGCAGCAGGGTGACGCTGATGGCCACGGCGAGCAGGGTGAGCCCGGCGGTGAGACGGCGGGCCCAGAGACTTTGCAGGGCGAGTTTTAGCATACTGGCCTCCGGTTTTGTGGCTGTGATGCAGCCATTGGTGCGGGTCTGGCCCGGTAGATAGCGCTGCTATTGCGATTCAGCATATGGCCCTCCGGTTGAGCAGTTGCAGATTTTCCACTCGCGGGAAGAGCGGCTCGAGGTAGGGATCGTGACTGACGAAGATAAGGGTCGACCCCTGTTTGTCACACTCCTCGAACAGCAGTTTGATGAAGGCGGCCCGGTTATCGGTATCGAGAGCCGAGGTGGGTTCATCGGCAATCACCAGCGGTGGCGAGCCTATCAGCGCCCGTGCGGCGGCCACCCGCTGTTGCTGGCCTATGCTCAGGGCATGGACGGGTCTGTGCAGCGCCTCGGCCGGCAGTTGCAGCTCCGCCAGCATGCGGCGCGCCTCCTGTTCGGGGCTCCCCTGTAGGCGAGCCCGCTTCTCGGGCGAGAAGGTGAGGGCGGCGGTGACGTTGTCCAGCACCGATAAAAATGGCAGCAGATTGAACTGCTGGAAGATATAACCCAGATTGGCCGCCCGGAAGTGGTCACGGGCACGGCCGGATAGCTGGGCCAATGGCTGGCCCAGCACTGCCAGGGTGCCGTGGTTGGCGGTCTGGATCCCGGCAAGCAAGCCAAGCAGGGTCGACTTGCCGGAGCCCGATGGCCCCTTGATAAACACCCGTTCCCCCTCGTTGATGGTGAGGGCGGGCAGATCGAGTACAGGCTCGTGATCCGGCCAGGCGAAGGCCAGATCGCGGATCTCAACCACGGCTTGTTTCATGGTGTTACCAGCTCAGCTTGTTGGCGGACGGGGTCAGTTCGGCAGCAGTCTGGCCGGTGGGCAGTATGCCCTGCACGCTCAGCTTCTCCAGGCTCGGATAGACGCTGAACAGGGTCGCTTCCAGTCCGGTCAGTTTGGCCGGGGCCTCACAGGTATAGGTGTACATGGCACCCACATCGGCGTGACCCGCATCATCATGGTGGTGGTCATCATGACTGCTGCCAGCCTTTTTATGGTCATGGTCATGGTCATGGTCATGGTCGTGATCATGCTCTTCCTTGGCGGCATTGAGCTCCTGCTGGGTCAGTTTGCAGCCAGCGGTCGGGTCGAGGCGAAACAGGGCATCGGGTTGCTTGAGCTGAGCCATGGCCTTGGCGTATTGCGCCTTATCCTCGTCGCTCTTGGCCGCGTGCTCGAAGCCCACCAGATCGGCGGCGGGCGCCTGCAGCTCGAGCATCAGCTGGTTGCCATCGAGCACCAGGTTGAGATGACCGTGGCCGTGCTCGTGGGCACCGTGCCCATGACTCTCATGCTCGTCGTGATTTGCTTGTACGCCAAAGGCGGCTGCGGCCAGTAACAGTGTGACTGCTTTCATCGTTAATCCTTTTGAAACCATTGATAAGAGAAATGTTCAGTGGGAGAAGCAATGAAAGTGCGGCGGAGCACGAATGCGGCAGTGGCCTGTAGGAGTGGAATCTATTGTGGGCAAGGCGGTATCGAGGCGCTTGCCGATGACAACATGCTGGACTGGGATGGGCAAGTTGGGCGTCAGTGCCAGCTTGCCATCGAGATGGAGGGCGCAAAGGACGCAAGTGTGGCTATGACCGGGCTGGTCTGCTTCCAGCGGGTGTTGTGCCAGCGCCGGTTGCAACCACAACCAGCCCAGCAGCAACAACCAGATTTTCAGCTTGAAACGACCCATAGACCCTTATGAAAGGGGCGCCATCAGCGCCCCTTCTCTCTGATTCAGAGATGGGACTGGATGAGCCCCATCACGGTAGCAATGTTGTTGGCATCGAGCTGGCCATCTTTGGCAAACAGCACCTTGCCCTCTTTATCCAGCAGTATGATGGCCGAGCTTTCCGGCGCGAGATCCCAGGCGTTGCGGGCCATGCCTTTGGCATCCAGCACCATGGCGGACCAAGGGAACTCTTTCTTGCTGTCTTCGGCACTGCTCTTCACAAAGCCGGAAGTGCCCCAGATGGCGTCATTGCTGTTGATGATGGTGACTGTCTGGTACTTGTCGTGGGGCAACTTGGCCGCCTTGATCGCCTCGATCATGGGGGCGTTCAGCTCTTTGGCACTGGAGCGACCCGCGATGTGCTGGATCAGAAAGACTTTGCCAGTCAGTACCTTGCTTTGCCAAGGTTGGTAGCTGACCTCTTTTTCTTGCAGTACCAGCTCACCCTTGTCGCTGATGTTGACCAGCGGTATCTGGGCAGACTCCTTGATATTGTGAGCCATGACCAATGTTGGCAGCAGCGCCAGAGTAAGTACGAGATGTTTCATCCTGATGACACTCCTTTTGTTATGTTATAACGATTTTTCACTTGAGGGAATGGGGCAGAACTCATCCTAAACTGATCGGATCTGTTTAAAAAGTGTTAAATAAACTCGCGAGTGAGCCGCGCGGGCTGCCCGCCAGCGCAGAAAGCGGCTGGCAAAGGCGGCTAGGATGGCATGCAATCGATAAAAATCAATTAGTTATCAACTGGTTTGAGGAGTGTGCTTCAGTTGAACCGGTTGTGGTGCAACCGGCATGACGGGTGTGGCTCAGTACAAGGGTTCGCTGATCAGCGGGATCTTGGCCATGGTCATCTGCTGGGCCAGCAGGGGTGAGCCGGTCAACAAAACGTGGCGCTGATTGCCGATCACCAGGGTATCGCCCTTCAGGCCGCTGTCGGCCGTGATGGCCAGCCAGGCTGGCGAGACGCTGCCGATGCTGATGTTGGGGTATATGATGCTGAGCATGT
>NZ_CAWNYS010000134.1:0-2581 GCF_963878295.1 Aeromonas sp. HMWF014
GGGCAGAATGTGGTTGAAGATGATCCGCCCGGTGGTGGCCCCTTGCGCCCGCGCCGCCATCACATAGTCCCGTGCCCGCTCCTTGTAGGTGAGGGTGCGCATATACCAGGTGATCCCCATCCAGCCGAACAGCACGTTGATGCCGACAAACAGACCGAAGTTGGGCTTGGCCAGCGACACCAGGATCATGATGACGTAGAGAAACGGCACCTGGGACCAGATCTCGATGAAGCGTTGCAAGATGAGGTCAAAGCGGCCGCCGAGAAAGCCCATCAGACAGCCGATGGTGACCCCGATGGCGTAACTGGCCGCCAGCGCGATAAAGGCAAAGCCGATGGCGATGCGAAAGCCATAGACCAGCCGCGCCAGCACATCGCGGCCGCTGGTGTCGGTGCCGAGGAAGTGGCGTTCAGCCAGGCTGGGGGCGAAGGGCGGATAGGTATCTTGCTTGAAATCCTGCTCATAAGGGTTCCAGGGTACAGGCGGCAACAGCACCCAGTTGCCCTTGCCCTCCTCTGCAAATTTGACCTTGAGCTGGCGATAGTTGGTCTCGTACTCGTAATCGAGCCCGAAGTGAGTACCGGGGATTACGTCACCATAAGTGGGGAAGTGGAGCTGACCCTGATAGCTCACAATCAGTGCCCGGCTGTTGACCAGCAGCTCCGCCAGCAGGGAGAGCACCACCAGGGTGGTAAAGATGACAAACGAGTAATAACCACGCTTTATCGACTTGAAACGCTTGAGTTTTTTCAAGGTAACCGGGTTGAGCTTCATGGTTATTCTCCAAGCCGCATACGAGCGTCAACGAGGGCGACACAAAGGTCGGAGACGATATAACGTGATGTCAGCATCGACATGACAGGAAGGAGCAGGTTCATGTTCACTCTCCAAACCGCACGCGGGGGTCAACAAAGGCGACACAGATATCGGAGACGATATTGCCAACCAGCATCAACATGGAGGTGATGGCCAAAATGCCCATGACGGTGGGGTAATCCCGCTCGACGATCGCCTCATAACCGAGCAGCCCTATGCCGTCGATGTTGAAAATGGTCTCGATGAGAAAGGAGCCGCCGAAGAAGACGGTGAGCACAGATCCTAAGTGACTGGCAATGGGGATCAGGCTGTTGCGCATGGCGTGGTCGGTGACCGCCTTGCGAAACGGTAGCCCCTTGGCCACGGCAGTACGCACGTAATCCGCCGACAGGTTCTCCATCAGGCTGTTCTTCATGGTCATGGTGAGGATGGCAAAATCCCCGATGGCGTAGGCGATGAGCGGCAACAGGGCGTGGGCAAAGACGGTACGGATCTGGGCCCAGCGGCTCTCCATGGCGTCGAAATCGTCCCCCGGAAAACCGCCCATGGGCAGCCATTCCAGATGGAAGGCGAAGACGGTGATGAGAAAGATACCCACCACGTAGGCGGGCAGGGCATAGGCCATGTAGATGAACATGGAGCTGAGCGAATCGAAGCGACTATTGTGCCTGAGGGCCTTGGCCACTCCGAGTGGTATGGATACCGCGTAGCTCAGCAGAAAGGTGGCCAACCCGAAGAAGGCGGTGACCGGTAGCCTGTCTTTGATGAGGCCCCACACCGGCTCGTAATAGCGGGTCGACTCCCCGAGATCCAGTACGGCCAGCTTCTGCAGCCACTCCCAATAGGCGATCAGCATCGGCTTGTCGAGGCCATAGAAGGCCTTGAGCTCCTCGATCTGTTCATCGGAGAGGGCCTGCGCACCCTTGCTGCCGCTGGATCGGCCAGATTCGTTCTGGGACACCTGCGCCTGCAACAACATGCGTTCAACCGGGCCGCCGGGCACGAAACGGGTGATGGTGAAGACGAGCAGGGTGATACCGAGAAACGTCGGGATGATCAAAAGCATCCGACGTAAGAAATACGACAGCATGGTGAAACCTCGTCCTTGTTGTTCTTGTATGGCTAGTCAATTCCGATGACCGGCCTGTCCTTCCTGGCATTACTCACTGGATAGGCTGTTATTGACAGACAATCCGCTGGGTCACTGTAAAAGCTCTGCAACAAAAATCAAGTAGAACGAAGGGGGTAACATCTGCTTTTGGCATATAGCAGAATTTATTGTGAATTTTTTATGAAAAACTCAACTTCAAGATAAAACACTACTCACCGCACAACCAAACCATCGTTTAAATTTTAAATTAAAATAATAAAAAAAGAGACCTAAAAACAAAAACCGATATAAAACATGCCATTAACAAAAAATCCGCTAATTTACTCTCTCTATAGACACACGCTTGAACTCCGCCAAACACCCGGCCTGAACAGAAACACAACACACCATAAAAACAGCTAAAAATGCTATTTAAGTTGCTTTTTACAAGACAAAAATCAAGGAAGAAGATCACTTTTCGATAAGTTTAAATTTAATCAATAAAATGGAAACACTTCGATTTAACACCGATTTCACATCGCAAGTGGATGCCAAGTCAGAATAAAAACTGGTAATAGTGAACTAATAAAACATAGTCATCTTATTCCCCGCCCCCACCCCATCCGCACCACCTCAATTGACGTCCACATCGAAAGCTTGATAAGCCTTACGCAT
>NZ_CAWNYS010000135.1:0-2063 GCF_963878295.1 Aeromonas sp. HMWF014
AACTGGGCATTCCTCACCAGAAATCCCTGGTCTCCGACCGGGTCAGTTGCCGCTTCGGGGTGGCGACCCTGGTGCCGGATCAGAGCAGTTCCATCGCCCAGTTGATCCAAAAAGCGGATGCGGCCCTCTATCAGGCCAAGCATAATGGGCGGGATCGTATCGAAGTAGCCTTGATGGGTAAGGTTGCCTGAGTTTCACATGACAGATTTAAAGAGGTTGTCTATGCAATGTCATCGTATCGAAGAGCTGCTGGAGTTGTTGCAGCCTGCCTGGATCAAGGAACAGGACCTCAGCCTGGTGCAATTCGTTGCCAAACTGGCGGCGGAAGCCCGCTATGAGGGTGCCTTGTCCGACCTGACCGACGACATGCTGATCTACCACCTCAAGATGCGGGAGTCCGACAAGCAGGCGATGATCCCCGGCCTGGCCAAGGATCATGTACCCGATTTCAAGGAAGCTCTGCTCAAGGCCCGTGGCATCAAGTGATCCCGGCGCGGTGCAAATAGCGCCAAAGAATGGTTTCAAGAGAATCTCTCAAAAAGGTGTTTCGTCAACTGGCGACACGCCTTTTTTGTTGCTTGAAATTGCGACGTCACTCGAACATTAGATACATTTTACCCACACAATTAGCAGGTTGTTTAAGATATAATCCGCTCCATAACAATTAATGAGTGGAGCTAAGTGTTGCAATGGCCGACCAGGACAAGATCGATATCAAGGATGTCACCGGCGATGTAACGGGGACGTACAACCCCAATACCTTCAAAGCCAGCGACGACAGGTTCAATCCCGGCAACAGCATCTATGTGAGGGCGCAACCCGGCTACTGGCAGCGGGTACGCAAGGCCATGGGCTGGTTCTTCGTGGTGATCTTCGTCGCCTTGCCCTGGTTGCGTTATGACGGTCGTCAGGCCGTGCTGTTCGATATCGATCATCAGCAGTTCCATATCTTCGGTGCAACCATCTGGCCGCAGGATCTGACCCTGCTGGCCTGGATCTTCATGATCGCTGCCTTCGGGCTCTTCTTCGTGACTACCTTCCTCGGCCGGGTCTGGTGTGGTTATCTCTGCCCGCAGACGGTGTGGACTTTCATGTTCATCTGGTTCGAAGAGAAGCTGGAAGGGGCGGCCAATAAACGGCGCAGGCTGGATGCGGCTCCCTGGAGTGGCGAGAAGCTGGCCCGCAAGGGCGCAAAGCATCTGGCGTGGATCCTGCTCTCCCTCGGTACCGGTCTTACCTTTGTTGCCTATTTCCAGGATGCATTCCAGCTGGTGCCTGACGTTCTCACCCTGCAGGCGAGTGGCTGGGTCATCTTCTGGGTGCTGTTCTTTGCCGCCTGTACCTACGGCAACGCAGGCTGGATGCGCGCCATCATGTGTATCCACATGTGCCCCTATGCCCGCTTCCAGTCCGCCATGTTCGACAAGGACACCTTCATCGTCGGCTACGACACCAAGCGTGGCGAGAGCCGTGGTGCCCGTGCCCGCAAGGTGGATCACAAGGCGCTGGGGCTGGGGGATTGCATCGACTGCGATCTCTGCGTGCAGGTCTGCCCGACCGGCATCGACATCCGCGACGGTCTGCAGTACGAGTGCATCAACTGCGGCGCCTGCGTCGATGCCTGTGACCAGACCATGGATCGCATGGGTTATCCGAAGGGGCTGATCAGCTATACCACTGAGCACAAGCTGGCCCACAACAGCACCCATGTGGCGCGGCCCAAGCTGCTTGGCTATGGCCTGGTGATGGTCATCATGCTGGGGGTGTTCGTCTACAATGCCATGTCCATCATGCCGATGGGGCTCGACATACTGCGGGATCGCAACCAGCTGTTCCGCGAGAACAGTGAGGGGCTCATCGAGAACACCTACACCCTCAAGATCCTCAACAAGACCCTGCATGCCCAGACTTATCAGCTGGATGTGGAAGGGTTACCTGAGCACCAGTGGTTTGGTCCGCGCGACGTAACCCTGAAGGCGGGCGAGATCTACACCTTGCCGGTGAGCGTGGCCGTTGACCCCTTCAACCTGAAGAAGCCGACCCTGGACATCCAGTTTGTGCTC